>NZ_JAQMUE010000088.1 GCF_028330985.1 Roseofilum reptotaenium CS-1145
ACTTCTGCGGGGACGGTTTTCAACCCCAAAGACAACGAAGACATCGGGACAAACCACGGCATCGGGAACTCCTTGCTCGTAGGAGAACCAGAGATTACCGGAAACGTAAACATCGGAACGATTTTGGAAGTAGAATCTCAGGGATTCTACGCCATAAACCAGGTAATCGCGAGCGGGATCGCTTTCAGCCATGGGCGCTCCATCGGGTTCGGGGTAAATAATGGGACTTTTTAGGGAAGTTGGGTTCATGGTTGGCTGGAGGTTAAGGGACTATGGGACTATTCATCTTCTGATAGTTGCTTCATAAACTCTTCTATGTCCGCTGCTGCTTCCTCTAGGGTAGCCTCATCAATAGCCTCTGGTTCTTGAAACTGATGCTTACTCAAGGGGTCGGACTTTTGGGCAGAAGATTGGGGAATTTTACCGGTTTTTAGGGTTTCTCCCAATTGATGCAGGGAGTGCTGAAATTGTTGTTCGGCATGGGTGTGGGGGTCTTGTGGATGTTGATTCATAAGGGTAAAAAGAATACGCTAGGTTCGGTTGATGCCACCATACTTAAGTTTTTCTTCTGTTATAACTCACTGAATCGTCTGAACCCCGAAGCGTTGTAAAATCAAGGTCAAACGAGTTAGTGAATTACAGAAGCCGGAGCAAAACATGAGCGAGTTTGATTACGATTTGATCATTATTGGTGCTGGAGTCGGTGGACATGGGGCAGCTCTCCATGCTGTGAGTTGTGGGCTGAAAACGGCAATTGTAGAAGCAGCAGATATGGGGGGAACCTGTGTTAACCGAGGATGCATCCCTTCTAAAGCTCTGTTAGCGGCTTCTGGACGAGTGCGGGAATTACAGGATGCGGATCATTTGAAGGATTTGGGGATTCAAGTGGGTGGCGTGAGTTTTGAGCGTCAAGCGATCGCCGATCATGCCAATACTTTAGTCGATAAAATCCAATCTGACCTGACGAATAGTCTCAAACGGCTGAAGGTTGATATTCTACGCGGTTGGGGTAAGGTAGCAGCTCCCCAGAAGGTGACGGTGGAAAATGAGGGAGACTTGAAGACGTTTACCGCCAAGGATATTATTGTGGCTCCGGGTTCGGTTCCCTTTGTGCCCCCAGGAATTCAAATTGATGGTAAAACGGTGTTTACCAGCGATGATTCGGTGCGTTTGGAGTCTTTGCCCCCCTGGATTGCAGTCATTGGCAGTGGCTATATTGGTTTAGAGTTTACGGATGTGTATACGGCGCTGGGGTGTGAGGTGACGCTCATTGAAGCGTTGGATAAGTTGATGCCAACGTTCGATCCCGATATTGCTAAACAAGCGCAACGGGTTCTCATTTCTCCTCGTGATATTGAAACTCGTGTGGGGATGTTGGCGATGAAAGTTACGCCTGGATCTCCGGTAACAATTGAGTTGGCGGATGCAAAGACGAAGGAAGTTAAAGAAGTTTTAGAAGTGGATGCTTGCTTGGTGGCAACGGGACGTGTTCCTACAGCGAAGAATATGGGATTAGAATCGGTGGGAGTAGAGTTGGATCGACGCGGTTTTATTCCCGTTGACGATACGATGGCGGTATTGTCGGCTGGGGAAAAGGTTCCCCATCTTTGGGCGATCGGGGATGCGACGGGTAAGATGATGTTAGCCCATGCTGCTTCGGCTCAAGGAATTGTGGCAGTGGAAAATATGTGCGATCGTCCGCGTACCATTGATTATCGCTCGATTCCAGCGGCGGCGTTTACTCACCCGGAAATTAGTTACGTGGGATTGAGCGAACCGCAAGCGAAGGAACTTGCTGAAACGGAAGGCTTTGAGATTGCTACTGCTCGCTCTTATTTTAAGGGGAATTCTAAGGCGATCGCCGAAGGCGAGACGGAAGGAATGGCTAAATTGATCTACCGTAAGGATAATGGGGAAGTTCTCGGCGTTCACATTATCGGCCCCCATGCGGCAGATTTGATCCATGAAGCATCCGCAGCGATCGCGAAACGGGAATCTGTCCACACCCTTGCTCATTTAGTCCATACCCATCCGACGCTCTCAGAAGTTCTTGATGAAGCGTACAAGCGCGCAGTCGGTTAAATAGTACCTTATGTTTGGGAGAAATGCTTAGGAGAGTTGATACTCACCTGACCATTTCTCTACTAATTTCCTAGCCTTAAACGTTACCTAGAGAATATAGCATTTTAGAAGTACTCTCTCCCTTTCCTGTCTAGAAAATCCCTCTCCCCAACAATGCTGCACTTAACTATTGGCTCTAAGCCAATTGTCTCTCAGGGAGAGCTTGTAGCAAACATTTAAAAATTTGATATCATATTAACGGGTAAATAGAACCTCCAATTATCTAGACTATTAGTAAAGTAGGTTACGCTCAACTACACTACGCCATAATTCAACCTTAACCTCTACTTACTAAGCTGAAGACAATCGGAAGTCCTCCCGTTACATAGGAGACTGGATATGAAAGTCAATCTGCATTTAGTTTTAATTGTTCCCTTTGTCATCCAGATTTTTACGGTTGTCGGATTGACAGGATGGCTCTCATTACGCAATGGGCAAAAAACCGTAGAAAATTTGGTTACTCAGTTACAGCGAGAAACCGGCGATCGCATTCAACAACACCTGAAGAGTTATTTACGCACCCCTTATCTGGTGAATCAAAATATTTTAGATGCCATAGATTTAGGTTACCTGAATATAGACAATCCTCGCAGTATGGAACGCTATTTCTGGAAACAAATTCATAATTTTCCCAGTGTAAGCTATATCCTAGTAGGTAATGAAGAGGGAGAATTTTATGGATGGGAGCGGCTGCATGAAGGCGGCTTTAATATTGATATTTCCGATACTTTAACCGGTTATGCCATGAACACCTATGCAACCGATAAGCAAGGTAGACGAACCGAAGAATTATTGCATTCCAATCCAGACTACGATCCCCGTCTTCGTCCTTGGTATGTTGCTCCTGCAACTCAAGAACGATCGACTTGGAGTAATATTTATACTTACTTTACATATCCTCGTTTAGCTCTTACCATTGGAACTCCTATTTATGACCAAGAAAATCAGTTGAAAGGAGTGATTGGTACCAATCTGATCTTATTGGATATTAACCAATTCCTTAGTCAGTTGAAAATTGGTCAGTCTGGACAAGCATTTATTTTAGAACGATCTGGATTTTTAGTTGCAACTTCAACTGAAGAAGCCCTTTTTCTACCTTCTACTGGAAAGGAGGAGTTAAAACGCTTGATGGCAACGAATAGTCAAGATTTCATGACCCAAGAAACGACCCATTTCTTAACCGGTAATTTTGGTGATTTATCGAATATTAGTCAAGGCGAACAACTGTTTTTCAAGATTGAGGGAGAACGAAACTTTGTAGATGTAATTCCTTATCAAGATGAGTTTGGGTTAGATTGGTTGATTGTGATTGTGGTTCCAGAATCCGATTTCATGAGGCAAATCAATACCAATACCCGGACAACTATTTGGCTTTGTTTCGCTGCATTAGGGATAGCAACACTCTTAGGAATTTATACGTCTCGTTGGATTTCTCAACCGGTTTTACGTCTAGTCGAATCATCCGAAGCCATGGCTAAAGGAAATTTATCTCAGCAAGTCAAGGGAGGACATATTACTGAATTAAAAATTTTAGCCCAAACCTTTAATCAAATGGCAGTTCAGTTAAAAGAATCCTTTGATACTCTAGAGCAACGAGTAGAAGAGCGGACAACAGCCTTACGCTTGAGTAAAGAACGCTTACAATTGGTACATGAAAGTGTAAATGATGGGATTTGGTACTGGAAGATTGCTTTAAATGAAGTTTATTTGTCTCCCCGTTGGAAAAAGATGTTAGGCTATGATGACTCCGAAATTCCTAATCAATTTTCCTCATGGGAAAATTTGGTTCATCCAGAAGATTTACCGAATGCAAAACAGGTGATTCAAGACCATTTACAAACCACTACAGAAACCTTTCATTTGGAATTTCGTATGCGACAGAAACAGGGAGATTATATTTGGATTTTATCTCGTGCTAAAGTCGTAGAACGAGACAGCAGTGGTCAACCTCTGCGGATGGTGGGGTCCCATACGGATATTAGCGCTCGCAAACATGCTGAACTCGAATTACACGTGGCTAAAGAAATGGCCGATAGTGCCAACCGAGCGAAAAGCGAATTTCTAGCTAATATGAGCCACGAACTACGCACTCCTCTCAATGGTATTCTTGGCTATGTTCAGATTATGCATCGTAGCCAAGATCTTAATCAACATCGTAAGGGAGTGGATGTCATCGAACAAGCCGGTTCCCATTTGTTAACCCTGATTAATGATATCCTCGACCTGGCAAAAATTGAAGCCAGAAAAATGGAGCTGTTTCCTAAAGATTTACATTTTCTTTCCTTTTTGGTAGGAGTGTCAGAAATTGCACGAGTGCGAGCTGAAAATAAAGGGATTACCCTCCAGTTTCTTCCCGATGAAAACTTACCCACAGGAATTAAAGCGGATGAAAAACGTCTGCGGCAATTATTGCTTAATCTCTTGGGTAATTCGATTAAATTTACTGACCAAGGAACGATAACTTTTTCAGTATCTAACCCACAGAGAACAGCAGAAAATAAGGCAAAAATTTGCTTCACCGTCCAAGATACAGGTGTAGGAATGAGTGAAGAACAAATGGCAAAAATATTTTTACCCTTTGAGCAAGTTGGTTCTACATCACGACGTTCAGAAGGAACGGGTTTAGGATTAAGTATTTGTCGTCAAATTGCCGAAATGATGGGCAGTGAAATTCAGGTTAAAAGTACATTAGGCATAGGCACTACATTCTGGTTTGAAGTCGAGTTTCCCATTTCTGACGAATGGGTTAGCTCTGGAGTTCATTTATCCCAAGGAAAAATTATCGGATATACTGGAGATTCAACCACCATCCTTATTGTTGACGATTATCCAGTTAATCGGGTAGTGGTTTCGGAAGTATTAACGCCATTACATTTTAGGATACTTGAAGCCTCAAATGGACGAGAGGGATTAGAACAAGTAGAGCAGGGACATCCTGACTTAGTCATTACAGATATTGTGATGCCAGAGATGGATGGATATGACTTCGCTCGCATAGTTCGGGAGTCCTATTCTCAAGAGTTGCCTATTATTGCCGCTAGTGCCAGTGTATCACTAAACGATCAAAATTTGGCGATCGCCGCTGGCTGTAATGATTTCCTAGAAAAACCTGTGGATATGGAAAAACTGTTGATTGTCTTGCAGAAGTATCTCCATATGCAATGGATTTATGAATCAATAGAATCTGTAAATGTTACGGAAGAAGCAGAAATCATTATTCCCAAAAGTGATGAATTAGTTAAGTTGTATAAAATGGCAAAAATCGGAGATATTGTAGGCATTGAGCAAGAAGCACAACGGTTAAAAGATCTCCATCCAACCTATCATGGATTTTGCGATCGCATCCTCACCTTAGCGGCTGAATTTGAAGACAAAATGATTATCCAGCTTATTAATTCTGCCCCCAGTTAGCTATCTAACGGGACTTAAACAAGTATCAACGCCAAACCCAGCCTAAATCATCTTGGTGAGCGGCGAATACGTCCCAATTTTTCTGAAGCCAATTATAGAAACGAAAAGACCTTGCTGCACGAATGACTGACAAAGCTTCTGCAAATGTGTTTAATGGTCGATTGGCCCATTGCCTTCGTAGACCGCCCGTTAACTTATGGTAAATGATAAAAGTATAAGCACAAAAAACTAGAATAAAATGACGCAGTAAGCTCTTTTTCTCTCGCACTTGTGCTTCTCTCCAACCCAACCCCCCCTTCACTTCTCGATAAAATACCTCCACCCAATTCCTTTTAGCCGCAGAATTTGACGATACAGGGATGATGGAGTTACTACAAAGCAGTTATACAGACCCTGATTAATGGTAATAGGCTTGCTTTACAATAGGCAATATCGCATTTGGATTGTCGGAGTCATTCCTTCCCTTGACAATGTTCCTAGGATCTGTGCAACACTATGGGCTTATGGTCTTTTTTCCTTAATCTTCCATGCATATTCGCCGTCGTCCCCCTAGTCCCACCTTTTCGATCTCTCACCTGCAATATCAAGTGAGTGTACCCGGTAGCGAACCCCGCAATATTCTGGAAAAAATTGTCTGGCACAAGGAAACGGAAGTGCAAGGACAACGGGAAAAAGTCTCATTAAGCGACTTGAAACGGCGCATAGAAACGGTTGCTCCCCCCAAAGATTTTCTCGCGGCACTCCGTGAGGGGAAAACCCAACCGGCGGTCATTGCTGAAGTAAAAAAAGCATCGCCCTCTAAAGGAGTCATCCGGGAAAACTTTGATCCGGTGGCGATCGCCCAATCCTACGAACAAGGCGGAGCCAGTTGTTTATCTGTATTAACCGATCGGAAATTTTTTCAAGGCAGCTTTGAAAACTTAGCTAAAGTTCGCGCTGCCGTTGATTTACCCCTCTTGTGTAAAGAATTTATTATTTATCCGTACCAAATTTATCAAGCGCGAGTTCATGGAGCCGATGCAGTTCTCCTGATTGCTGCCATTCTCTCGGATCAAGACCTGAAATACTTTAGCAAAATCATTCATGTCCTGGGTATGACTGCCTTAATTGAAGTTCACTCCCTAGAGGAACTCGACCGGGTATTATCCTTAGAATCAGTAAAATTAATTGGTATTAATAACCGCAACTTAGAAGATTTTACGGTAGACCTGAAAACGACAGAAAACCTCTACAACGATCGCCGAGAAACCCTGCAAAATCGGAATATTCTGCTGGTGAGTGAATCCGGACTTCATACCCGTGCAGACCTACAATTTGTCGCCTCTGCGGGCGCTCAAGCTGTCCTTATTGGAGAATCATTAGTCAAACAAGATGACCCCCAAGAGGCACTCGCCACCCTCTTTCCTGAAAAACATCAACTACAATAACCAAACAACCTGGGATCTCCATCCCATTTCATACACCTCTTTTTCCTCGATCAACTCAACTATGCAGCCTATTCCGGTTCCCTCTCATGTTCACTATGAACTTCTCCTACAACTTCTAGAGCGTCAAACTTGGGTAGCCGTTGAAGGCCAATCTGTCCAACGAGAGCAAGTCCACCAACTGATTGCCACCCTGCGTAAAGCCCTTGCCCAACAGCGTCAACTCGAACAAAGTTGCGAACGCTCCAACTTACCTGTAGAGTATCGTTGGTCTCTAAACGAAAGTATTCCCGAAGAGCGCTAATGGCTAAACCTGATATATAGCGCTTTGCACTAGCCAATAGGCAATCGGTAATGGGTAATAGTTAATAGGGGGAATCGATAAGTATAAGATACTTCTTATTGCTTATTATCTATTGCTGTTTGCCCTTCTATTCCCATTGTGATCTAGATCGATAGTGTTGTCTCTAGATTGGGTTAAAATAAGGTTAAGGGGTTCAATAATTGTCAATGCAAACCGTCTATCCATGTTAAAACCAGGAACTTTAGTACAGGTTCTCTATCCAGATTATGCAGCCGGTGCATTAGGATATCTCAAAGCCGAAGAAGCAAAAGGACGGTGGATTGTGCAACTGATCCAAAACCCCATTGAAGACCCCAATGAACTCCTTCTCCTATCTTTAGAAGAATCCGAATTTCAAGTGGTTTATCCCCAACCCCCATAACAAACATCTTTTAACATCCGTTAAGGAGCCAGTGATGAAAGAACAATTTTTATATCCCCGCAGCTATTACCACGGTAAATTTACCCCCGACAATCTAGTTTTTAATGCCAATTTACAAGAATTTGCCCAAAAAGTCAGTTTCATCAGCGCTTTAGAGAGCAATGGCAAACTTAGCCCTCTCGAATCCTACAACCGCATCAAAAACTTGTGGGAAGATTTAAACCGCATCAGTCAAGAATTAGATATTCAAGATTTACCTTAAATAAGCAAGTAGGGGCGAAAAACTTTTCGCCCCTACAACAATGACTTTGTCTAGCGTCGGTCTGTTTATACCAGACGTGTTTATACCAGACGAGAGTAGTATTCCACAACCAGTAGCTCATTCACTTGTAGAGCGACCCATTCGCGTTGAATTACGCCATTGACTTTAGCGCTCATTTTGGCTTTGTCAAACTCCAAATGGCTGGGAATGTTGGCTAAACCAGGATATTGCAGGTTAGCTTCTACCAGTTTACGGGAGCGATCGCGGTCTCTGACCCCAATTTCTTCACCCGGTCTACACTGGTAACTGGCAATGCTCACCGGACGACCATTAACCGTTACATGCCCATGGTTGACTAACTGGCGAGCTGCGGGAATGGTAGGAGCCATGCCCAACCGAAATACCGTATTATCCAAACGCATTTCCAGCAGTTGCAGCAGCACTTGTCCGGTGGAACCCGTGATCCGACGAGCTTTTTTCACATAGCGCAGAAGCTGCTTTTCACTTAAACCATAGTTAAAACGCAACTTTTGCTTCTCCTCTAGACGGATAGCATACTCTGACTTCTTCTTCCGAGCCTGACCATGTTGACCAGGGGGGTATGCCCGTCGAGGAGTTTTACGAGTCAAACCAGGTAAGTCCCCCAAGCGCCGGGTTACCCGTAAGCGCGGGCCTCGGTATCGTGACATCGAATTTCCTCTATTCTTCTATTTTTACACAGACTTACTATTATACTCCTCATAAGAATTTACTGTCAACACTTCTGACCACTGCATAGCGCTCCTTATTTTTTTGGCAATACATGCCGAATGCCCCCTCGATTTCCTCCTGCATCCTTTCGGTAGCGAGGGATAATATGAATCGTTGCATGTCCCATTTTTTGACCAGCCGCAGGATTGACATTCATCCCCACATTAAACCCATCGGGCTGAAATTCTTTCCTTAATATCTCTTGCACTTTATTCGCCATAAACCAACACGCTGATTGTTCCTTAAACGGCAACTCAAAATAATTAGTAATATGACGTTTGGGCACAATCAAGACATGTCCCTTACTCACCGGATAACCGTCAAACATAGCATAGGCCGTAGCCGATTCAGTAAGCAACCTTAAACTTTTGCGCGGATTGCAAAAAATACAGCGATTGTCTGAATGTCGTTGATGATTATAGTGAACATACTCATAGATTTCGCAAGACTCATCGATATAAATCGACTGAAATGGCAGCTTTACAATACATTGATAAGTTGGTTTTTGATGTACATAATGTTGCCGAAAGCCCTCTCTTCTAATATCCCGTCTGACAGCATAATAGGCTTTTCCGCCCGGTTTTAAGAGATAAGAGACTTCCATCATTACATTAGACTGCTCTTGAGTAAATAAAACATTGAGAACATAAAAGCAAATAATTGTGTCAAATTTCTGCTGAGGATATGTAGGGAAATAATGAGGATCGTAGCCTTGAATAGGGAAATCTTGTTGAGATAAGAGTTTAACATCATTCCCCAATCCGCAGCCGAAGTCCAAGACCTGCCCTTGAAGTAGGTTTCTTTCTGCTAAAAATCGCGCTGGAAAAGACAAGAATTTACGGTCAATTGCAGTGAGATGGCTGTATTTATTGGTTTGCTTTTTCATGGATAGGGAATGAGTAATAAGTGCTAAGTTATTGGACATCTTACCCATCTCCGTGTCCCCGTGTCCCCGTGTCTCCTCATCCCCCCATCTCCCCACTCCTCCCCACTCCATCCCGCCATTACCAACACGAACCGCTGTATGATTGAATGTCGAGGGAAACCGATCGGGAGTATTCTGGATTTTGGCTACGGAATTACGAAGCTATGTTTTTATTGATAATCTCCAACCCCAGCACGCTGCCTATATTGGTACGGTGGCTTTGGGCTTTCTGCCCCTACCGGGAGATACGTCGCTGTGGATTGAGATTTCCCCAGGGATTGAGATTAATCGGATTACAGATGTGGCACTGAAGGCAACGCGAGTTCGTCCGGCGGTTCAGTTTGTCGAGCGGCTCTATGGATTGTTGGAAATTCATTCGAGTAGTCAAGGGGAAACACGGACAGCAGGACAGGCAATTTTAGATGCATTAGGGGTAAAAGAGCGCGATCGCCTAAAACCGCGTGTGATTTCTAGCCAAATTATCCGCAATATTGACCCCCACCAAACCCAATTGATTAATCGTAACCGTCGGGGACAGATGATTTTATCTGGAGAAACGCTCTATGTTTTGGAGGTGCAACCGGCAGCGTATGCAGCTCTAGCTGCCAATGAGTCGGAAAAAGCAGCCCTGATTAATATCTTACAAATCCAAGCAGTGGGTAGTTTTGGTCGCCTTTATCTGGGAGGGGAAGAACGGGATATTATGGCGGCATCTCAAGCTGCACTGGCTTCGATTGAAAATATCTCTGGACGAGAAAACCCTGCTGCTCACTCTAATGAATAAGATAAGTTCTTATGGCTAATTCTGAACATTTAGCATTATTGTATCGTGGTTTCTCTGCCTGGCATAAGTGGAAAATCGCTTATCCAGAGATTACCCCAGATCTGAGCGAGACAGATTTGGGCGGGTATCACCTCCGAGGAATTAATTTAGCGGGTGTGGATTTACGACGGGCAAATCTATCGCGCACTGAACTGGAAGGGGCGAATTTGCATCAGGCTTCTTTGAGTGGGGCGATCGCCTCGTGTGCTCTGTTAACTTCGGCTTGCTTAACTCAAAGTCAAGCCATAGGCACACAGTTCAAAGACGCTGATTTAAGGACAGCCGATTTAAGCGGTGCCAATCTCACGGGCGCGGATTTAAGCGGTGCCAATTTAGAAGGGGCAAATCTGCGAGGTACTTCGTTGAGTGGTGCGAATCTTATGAGAGCTAATCTTAAAGATGCGGATTTAAGTGATACCAATTTACGGCGTGCTAACTTAAGTTATGCCAATTGTTTAGACGCTAACCTCAGTGAAGCTGTTCTGAGCAATGCGGTTTTATATCACACCGAGTTGATTAATACTTATCTTCATCGAGCCGATTTAAGGGAAGCGAATTTAAGTGAGGCTCATTTAGCAGGCGCTTTTTTATGGGGCGCAAATCTACAGAATGCAGATTTGTATCACACGGATTTAAGATGGACAAATTTAACCCGCGCTCATTTAATTCGTGCTCAGTTGAAGGATGCCTATTTGCAAGGAGCGATTTTGAATTCAACAGAGCTGAAAAGATCCTTTCCCTAAATCCATGATTACATCTCCCTATCCCCCCATCATCCATTGATTTATGTCGAACTCGCCTTACTCTTGGCTCTCTCACTCTTTAGAAACCATTCATCGAGCCAACTGGTATCGCTCTGTGCAACCCTTGGAGGGTTTACCCGGACCGATCGCCCGGCTCAAGGATCAGGAAGTGCTGAATTTTGCCAGTAACAACTATTTGGGGTTAGCGGGCGATCGCCGTTTAATCCAAGCCGCTACTGCTGCTCTCGAACAATATGGTACGGGCAGCACCGGATCTCGGCTCACCAGTGGTCATCGGGGCTTACATCAGCAGTTAGAAGCCTCTATTGCTCGACTCAAACAAACAGAAGATGCTCTCGTCTTCAGTTCGGGATATTTAGCCAACCTGGGAGCGATCGCTGCCCTAGCTGGGCCGCGCGATCTCATACTTTGTGATGAATATAACCATTCCAGCTTAAAAAATGGGGCTATACTCAGTAAAGCTACGGTATTAACCTATAGCCATGGAAATGTTGAAGCGTTAACCGAAAAACTGAAAGAATACCGACAGACCTATCGGCGATCGCTCATTATCAGCGATAGCGTCTTTAGTATGGATGGCGATCTTGCGCCCCTACCTCAATTATTGGACATTGCCCAAACCTATGACAGTATGCTGCTCATCGACGAAGCTCATGCCACTGGAGTCTTTGGCAGTAGTGGAGCCGGTTTAGTCGAACATTTTCAACTGGATAAACCTGAACTGATCCAAGTAGGAACCCTGAGCAAAGCGATCGGTAGTTTAGGGGGTTATGTAGCCGGTCGTTCCGTCGCGATCGACTATCTCCGCAACCGCGCCCCCAGTTGGATTTATACCACCGGTCTCAGTCCAGCCGATACCGCAGCCGCCCAAACAGCGATCGAGATGATTCAAACCGAACCCCAGCACCGAGAACAGCTTTGGCACAATATCAGGTATTTCCAAGATCTCCTCGCTCGTCACTGTCCTCATCTCACCCCTATTGCCTTAGAATCCCCGATTATTTGCTTACCCCTAGAGAATCCTCAACACGCTCTAGACTTATCAGAATATTTAAAAACTCAAGGCATTTTTGTCCCTGCCATTCGCCCCCCCACTGTACCCACGAGTCGTATCCGCATTTCTCTCATGGCAACTCATCAGCCAGAACATCTAGAAGCATTAATTGAGGGGATGATCAAGTGTGGTTAATTATTGCGATTTTGCCGTTTGTTGTTTGGCTTTCCAAATGGTGTAGATCAACAGAGCCGTTGCACCAGCAGCGTAGCCATAGCCACTGGGAATACCCGAAAAAGCAAGAGCAAGAGAGCCGACCCAGAGGGTCAGGGCATAGATAAACAAAACCGTTAACCGATGGGATAAGCCCGCATTCAGGAGGCGGTGATGGAGGTGGCGCTTATCGGCGATAAACGGCGATCGCCCATTGAGCAGGCGATCGACAATGACGGCTGACATATCCAATAGGGGAACAGCCAAGATCAGATAGGGTAACAATACTGCCGTTACTGCTGTGGTTTTCACCAATCCAATCACGCCCACCCCTGCCAAGGTAAAGCCCATAAAATAGGCTCCCCCATCCCCCATAAAAATCTGGGCAGGATTGAAATTATAGCGGAGAAAACCAAGCGCTCCACCCGCTAGAGCAGCCGCAATCAAAGCAGCAGCCGATTGATCCATAAACAAGCTCACAATCAGCATCACCACTGCCGCGATACCACAGACTCCGGCAGCCAAACCATCTAAGCCATCAATCCAGTTAATAGCATTGACCATGCCCACTAACCACAAAATGGTAATCGGAATACTGAGCCAATCCGGCAGAGTCACTAATCCCATCAAGGGAATGCTTAAAAAGTTGATTTGTACGCCCACCTGCCATGCACCGAGGGCAACCACCACTTGCATAAACAAGCGGGAGAAGGGGGACAAACTAAAGAGATCGTCGGCTAAACCGATCGCAAAAAAGGCTAAACCGCCAATGGTTACCCCCCACACTTCGTATTCTTTATCGGGGGGTAAAATTCCAAATCCGCCCGCCCACCAGACAATTAATAGAGCAGTGAGCGTACCCAGAAAAATCGAAACTCCTCCCAAGCGCACCATAGGTCGGGAGTGAACTTTGCGTCCATTGGGATTATCAACTTTCCCACTTTTCAAGCCAAGATGCTTGACGATGGGGGTACTCCCAAGGACAACCAAAGTGGAGACAATGAAGGCAATCAGATGGTACATCTGTAAAGGCATCTGAAATTCTGTGGATAAGACCGAGAGCAGAGTCAAGGGTTTAATTAGGTAGGAGGTCTACTAGGGTTCTACTACATTTCAGACATCATTCATTACAGATGTCAAGGGGATGGGAAATAGGTAATAGGCAATAGGCAATAGGTCATAGGCAATAGGCTATTTTTCCATCCTCCCTATTTCCCTCATCACACCAGGGCAGGAGTCCGAATTTCCAGGTGAGGATAGAGGGGGAAGCGATCGCACAGAGTGGCCACTCTTTGTTTACACTCTTGACGAATTGCTTCATCCTCTGGATTGATGAGCAAGTCACTAATAATATTGCCAATTTCCGTAAACTCTGCTTCTCCCATGCCCCGCGTGGTCATTGCAGGGGAGCCTAAGCGCAGCCCACTGGTGACAAAGGGGGATTCGGGATCGAAGGGAACGGTATTTTTATTGGCAGTAATATTAACCGTACTGACCAATTGATCGGCCTGTTTACCGGTCATGTTAACAGAGCGCAGATCCACCAGCATTAAATGGTTATCTGTACCTCCAGAAACGATTTTCAGCCCTCGGTTTTGTAGTTGTTTGGCTAGAGCTGTTGCGTTTTTGATCACTTGCCCAGAATAGTCCTTAAACGCTGGTTGTAAGGCTTCTCCAAAGGCTACTGCTTTAGCCGCAATCACATGCTCTAGGGGACCCCCTTGGGTTCCAGGGAAGACCGCTTTATTGAAGGCTTTGCCCAATTTATTATCATTGGTCATAATTAACCCACCCCTGGGGCCGCGCAGGGTTTTGTGGGTGGTGGTGGTAACCACATGGCAATGGGGAAGGGGGTTGGGGTGGTGTCCCGTCGCAACTAAACCGGCAATATGGGCAATATCAGCCAGTAAGTAAGCTCCAATTTCATCGGCGATCGCCCGGAATTTTTCAAAGTCTATAATTCTCGGGTAGGCAGAATAGCCACAGATAATCATTTTGGGTTTATGCTCTAGGGCAATTTCCCGAATTTTGTCAAAATCCAGGCGTTCAGTTTCCTGATTTACCCCATATTGGACAACCTTAAACCATTTACCCGAGACATTCACTGGCGATCCATGGGTTAAATGACCACCATGGGAGAGATCCATACCTAAAATGGTATCTCCAGGTTCTAGCAGGGCGAGGAAGACGGCAAAATTCGCTTGGGCACCAGAATGGGGTTGGACATTGACATTCGCCGCACCAAAGAGCTGCTTGGCTCGGTCAATGGCTAGTTGTTCGATTTGGTCCACAAATTCACAGCCCCCGTAATAGCGCTTTTGGGGTAGTCCTTCTGCATATTTATTCGTCAGCACTGAGCCTTGGGCTGCCATAACCGCAGGTGAAGCGAAGTTCTCACTGGCAATAAGTTCCAAGTGTTCCCGCTGCCGTCCCAGTTCTTTCTGTAGCAATTCGGTAACGGTGGGGTCAGTTTGGTTTAACAAGTCTAGGTTGGATAGATTCGTTTGACTCACGGGTTGTGTTTCCTCTTATGGGCACAATGATCTAGTTTAGTCCCAAGAAGAGGGAATAGGGAATAGGGGGTAGGGGCATGGGGAATAGGTCATAAATGAATCACTCTCCCTTTCCCAAGGAATTAAAATAGGTGTACGGACAATAAAAGAATTCATCTAACCTCCCATTACCCATTACCGATTCCATTATGAACACTTACCCAGATGACAGTAGCCAATCTTCACAGCTCGATACCCATTACGACACCACCCTGGATGTCAATTCAGACCCTTATAACACCTATGAGGATCAAACGTATCATTGGAACCACGACCATTATGACTCCAATCAAGACCAATCCTCGGTTGTCGGACATCCAGCCGAGGAAATGAACTACTAGCATCAGCAGCAAGATGATTATAGTTGTGGGATTGCCGTGCAGCAATCGGCGATCGAACATCTCACCCATCACCCTTACTCAGAAGCGCAACTGAGCCACTATGCCGAACAGCGAGGTTGGTACGACTCTGCCCATGGAACCCATAGTGAGGACTTTGGCAAACTTTTGGCAAATCAAGCCCAAGTTCCCGTCGAGAGCCATCTAGGGGCAAATTTAGGGGAAATTAGCACCAAATTAAACCAGGGTGAAGAGGTTTTTGTTGCCGTTAATTCCACCGTTGAATGGTTGCCCGAAATCATCGACCCCCATCTACTTGCAGGACAACCCGCCGACCATATTGTACAAGTGATTGGCGTAGAAATTGACCCCCAAACCCAACAACCCACCCATGTCATTGTCAATGATTCGGGTTCACCAGAAGGGCGCGGTGTAGAGATTCCAGTCGAGCAATTTCAAGTCGCCATGGATGCCAGTCATGATTATATGGCATCGACGGAAAGTCACCATCAATCCTCTTGGTTTACCAGCCATTTAGGGAACGCTGAATCCATGACCTTTGGCTGTAAGATTTGGACTGACAATTACCACAACGTTTGGCTTGATAACGGTATAGTTGGCACGTATAACGGCAACAGTTTCTATTGGAAAAATGGCAATGTTGCTGGGAATTGGAATTGCAATAACCATCATGCCTATAATGCTCATGGACAAGATTTAGGCTATGCCCAAACCTGGTCAGATGCAGCATTATTAATCTACAACCAAAGTTAGTCAAAACAAAAAAAACAATCCACCGTAGGGGCGGGTTATACCCAAATCTAGAAATCTCATCCATAACTTCCCTGAACCCGCCCCCACCCTCTCGCTAAAATTTCGTTTGTAGTGAGGGCTTGAGCAATCTCCAGCTAGACTTTTAAGCACTAAAGTACTTACTACAAACAAAGCCCTATTTTAGGTGAAACAGTCCACTACAAAATTATCGGAGGAAATCATCATGAAATCACTACCTGGAAAACAAGGATTAGTGCAAAAATTTGGAAATTGGGCTAAATCTGTTGTCTTTCCCACTAAAGCCATAATCGATAACCGAACAGAAAATACTGAAATCATGGCTGCCAATCAACGGCAGATTGCTGAACAGCAACAAAAAATCCAATTGGAAGGCTTGAAATTACAATATGTCCTGCAAGAGCAACGGCGGGAACATGAAGCGGAGCAAGCGGCATTATCGCGGGAATTTCAAGCCGCACAAGCCCAACTCTCTAGGGAACATCAAGAAGCGCTGACTCGATATATTCAAGACTCGGAAAACCGCCGGTTAGCCTCGCACATCGAACACGAACGGTGGCTAGAGGCGCAACGGCAACAACTGCAACAGGAACTGCAAAAAAGCCAGCAGGAATTTAGCTTGTTTATGGCGTTCTTGACGGCTAAAATTAATCGAGATAACGATCAAGAGCGGCGCATTCTGGATACCCAACCTTGGCGCACTCCGCCGAAACCGTTGATGCAATATTACGAGCAATATCGAGACCGTTTACCAATTCCTCCTTTGGTGGTGGTTTCGCCTCCGGATGTGGAATTTGACCGCTATCCGAATGCGGGTTCTGGACTGCCGCGAATGGCGAATGATATTGAGGATGAATTGAGCAATTTTCTCGAATGCCATTATTCGGAAGGGGACTCGGAACGCCCGGCAAAACCGATTACAGGACTCTGGGATACAAACCGAATGAAAGGTGACACGGCGGTGCTGTCGTTGCACTATCTGTTTTCGGCTGTGCCGACGATTATTTTAGAGTCGAAAGTTTCAGGAGATTTGCTGAATTTTTCTCTGTTTTTCTGGGATGCGGGACAACCAGATTGGCAGAAAGAATCGATTTTATTCCAGTTTTCCCATAAAGAGTTTATTTATGACGCGCAGCGAGAGTTGGCGCGGGAGTGGCAGCAGAAGAAAGAGAAACTCACAGAAGCGGAGGTTCAAGAAGCCATAAGTGATGCTAAAGAAAATGAAATTGACGACTTTAACTTAAAGAAACTGCTGAGAGAAGAAAAACGTATAGCCTCAAATGCCAAAGTTGCAGTCGAGTATCGCCCTACGACTTCCGGTATTATGCGGCTGAAAAAATATCTGAGCCGATTCCATTGTCTTGCGGCAGGGATGAGGCTGGATGACTATCATTTGCTGCGTCATGGCACTGCGCCGAAAATGCCGGAATTGCTGGCTGAGTTTATTGAGGGGATGTCTGACTATGAGGTGCAACCGCTCCTGGAAGGTGTCCTGACTCACTACCAAGCGTTGATAGAAAAGTCGGGTGAGGTGGGGTTGGATGTGCCCAGTTTGCTGTTGGATGTGGCTTTGGCGTTCTCGAATTTGCCGGATTCTAACCCGACGCAGCAGTTGATGGAAGCGTCTATTGCCCGTTGGCTTTCCCAGCGCCAACTTCCGGTTACGGGTGAAGCGCTGGAGACTCTGGGGAGTGCCTTGAATATTGCCGATGAGGGGTATGTGGCGAAGTTGAATCAGTGTTTGTTGGTGGTGGGAGACTCGCGAAAACTCGATATTGCCCAGTCGTGCCACCATCGCGGGGTGAAACGGTTGGAAGCGCAAGATTATGAGGGGGCGCGGTATGATTTTGAGCAAACGATTACTCTGGCTCCTCGTGCCATGGCTTATTATTACCGTGCCTTAGCTTATCAGGGGTTGGGAGAACTCCAGCAGGCAATGACGGATTTGGATAAGGCGGTGAAACTGCAACCAAGTCGCCCTGAGTTTCATGAGGCGCGGGGGGATGTTTATCGGCAGTTGAAGGATGTGGAGACAGCGCTGGCGAATTATGCGGAAGCGGTAGAGAAGGGTTCTCAGAGTGCGGCGCGGAAGTATGAGGAATTACAACGGTGGCGGGCGGATGAGCGCCGGAGGGCGAAGGAAGCGGAGGAAGCACGGCAACGAGCAGAGGTGAAGCAAAGGAGACGGGAGGAGGAGCGACGGAAGGCGCTGAATATTCCGATTCCGGTTACTTCGACTTCGCTCAGTAACCTAATGCTGGAGCTGGTGTATGTGGAGGGGGGGACTTTCCAGATGGGAAGTACAAAACGCGATGATGAAAAGCCGGTTCACGCGGTAACTGTGCCGGAGTTTCGCATGGGCAAGTATCCCATAACTCAGGCTCAGTATGAGGCGGTGATGGGGACTAATCCTTCTTCTTTCAAGGGGGCTAACCGCCCTGTGGAAAAGGTGAGCTGGCATAAGGCTCAGGAGTTTTGTCAGAAGCTTTCAGAACTGATAGGGCAACCGGTGCGGTTGCCGAGTGAGGCGGAATGGGAGTATGCAGCGCGTGGTGGCAGCCGGAGCCAGGGTTATAAGTATGCAGGCAGCAATAACTTGGATGAGGTGGGTTGGTATAGCGGTAATTCGGGCAGCAAAACCCATGATGTACGGACGAAAAATCCGAATGAACTGGGTATCTATGATATGAGTGGGAATGTTTGGGAATGGTGTGCGGATGAGTGGCATAGTAACTATGAAGGCGCACCTAACGATGGGAGTATATGGTCAAATAGTGATGAAGAAAATCAACAAAAACCCCGGCTGCTTCGTGGGGGTTCTTGGGTCAACCTTTCAGACAATTGTCGCTCTCGGAATCGCGCTAGGATTGTGGCGGACCTTAGGAACCTCAACGCCGGTTTTCGCGTGGTGTGTCCCTGGGCGATGACGACCTAGCCCTTTTCTCTTTATTCCTTTTTTCCTTTACACTTCTTTACTTTTTTTCTCTCTTCCGCCGAAGGCGGAATTTTTTTTCAAAATAACGCCATGAACGAACTATCGATTATCCAGAAAACCTACGATCTGATTAAATGGTATGTACCCATTCTCAATCGCCTGCCCCGCACTCACAAGTTCCTCTTAGGAGACCGCATGATTGGGGGGCTGTACGATTTACTGGAGAACTTGATTATAGCACAATATGAGTCGGAAAAACTGAAACTTCTCATTCCCCTGAACAGTCGGCTACAAATTTTGCGCTATCAAACCCGCCTACTGCGAGATTTTGACTTAATTTCGGTTCAACGCTATGAGTATGTGGGAGGGTTGATGAATGAAATTGGCAAGGAATTGGGCGGTTGGATTAAACAACAGCAACGACGAGAGAAAAATTCATGAAACGCTATGGTTATCTTGGGTCAGATATTGTGGAGTTTAGCAACTTACTGCAAGCGTCCCGACAAGCCCAACGAGGCAAACGATTTAGGGACTCAGTGCTGGCATTCAATTATCACTTGGAACAGAACCTAGGGCAACTGAAACGAGAGTTAGAAGATCGCATCTACGAGCCGGGAGAGTACAACACCTTTTACATCATGGAACCGAAGAAACGGATGATTTCTGCGGCTCCCTATCGAGACCGAGTGGTTCACCATGCCTTGTGTAATGTTATTGTACCGTTATTCGATCGCTCCTTTATTTCTGACTCCTATGCCAATCGTGTGGGCTTTGGCACTCACCGCGCCCTCAAGCGCTTTACCAAGTTTGCCCGGTCTCATGATTATGTTTTACAATGCGATATTCAAAAATACTTTCCTAGTATTGACCACGAAATACTGAAGTCCTTAATCCGCAAAAAAATTAAATGTCCGGATACGCTCTGGCTCATCGATACCATTATTGACCATAGCAATGAACAACCGGTTGCTATTCACCATTTTCCAGGAGATGATTTACTCTCTCCTCTGGCACGGAGGCGAGGATTACCGATTGGGAATTTAACCAGCCAGTTTTTTGCTAACATCTATCTGAATGGCTTTGACCACTTTGTGAAAGAGAAACTCAGGGCTAAGTCCTATGTTCGCTATGTGGATGATTTTGCTCTGTTCTCGAATGACCGCGAATTTCTCAGGGAAGCGAGAGAGGAAATTGAAGAGTATCTAGGGCAATTGCGGCTAAAAATTCACCCGATTAAAAGTCAAACGTTTTCTACTCGTCACGGAGCAAACTTTTTAGGATTTCGTATTTTCCCTGACTGTATTCGAGTTCGCAATGAAAACCTCAGACGATCCAGACGGCGATGGCGAACGTTACAAAATGACTACGCTGAAGGTAAAATAGAGATGGACTCTATTCAACAGTCTTGGCAAAGCTGGTGCGCCCATCTGGAGTATGGCGATACCTGGCAATTGCGTCAACAGGTATTTGCTTCACTGGTCTTTTCTAGGGAGTAAAGAAGGGGTAGGCAACTCCGGCTGCTTCGTGGGGGTTCTTGGAACAACAATTCAGACAATTGTCGCTCTCAGAATCGCAATAGGAATGTGGCGGACAATAGGAACAACAACACCGGTTTTCGCGTGGTGTGTCCCTTGGCGATTACTCTTCGCTCTCAGAACTCATTCATGGGAATGAATGGGGGGTATTTCTGAAGAGTCAAGACCTATTCCTGGGATGTTCGCGAGAGCATCCGAAAATAAACCGGCGTTGGGCAGCTTAGTAGGTGATGTTCGCGAATATGACTCGAAAGGCTGTCCAATTCCACTCTTTTGTAATTTCCTAGTGGGGTGGGGCGGGTTTAGGGGATTGATTGGTGGGTGTTTTAGATTTGGGTATAACTCGCCCCTACGGGGAATTTGTGATAAAATTAAATCTGTTTAGTAACGTTGATCGCCTAACCATGTTACTTCAGCAAATCAAGGAAAAGCTAGACCAACTCAATGATGAACAGTTAAACCAAATTGCTGATTTGATCCATGCAATTGAGGCTCGCGATCGTCATCCTACCGGACAGAATAGCACGTTGATTATTTGTATAAAGAATAATATTATTTTTAATTTTTAATTGAAGTACAGAGTGCTGTGGCTAAGGGTTCCGAAAGCTCAATAGGCATAAAATACCCTTGAGGATACAAATAATCTTCTCCAGATTCATCAATCACACGAATCATATCCTGCAAATTGGCGTGCCGATCTGGAAGAGTTTGATAAATTTTCCGTAATTCCAAAGAAGCCGGATAACCTTGATTATTAATGCACACTACAAATTCCATAAACTAAATTTACTCCAAAATATATTTAATCTTGATTTCTTTTTTACCGATCCCATGAGCTTCATACCAGTGCAATTCAGCTTCACAGATGGTTCCATTCTCTAACTCAATAGTAGCAATTCCCTTTAACTTACGCCAGCGACCCGATCCATAAACTTTTCGCAACCGTTCAATCTCTCGAATAGAGTTTCCAACGGCAATAATTTCAATACTTTTAATTTCCCC
Organism: Roseofilum reptotaenium CS-1145; assembly: GCF_028330985.1. NCBI lineage: Bacteria > Bacillati > Cyanobacteriota > Cyanophyceae > Desertifilales > Desertifilaceae > Roseofilum > Roseofilum reptotaenium. The sequence continues at coordinate 21,567 of NZ_JAQMUE010000088.1, forward strand.
AAATATCTCAAAGTTCACTTCAGTAATTTATCTTGCAGATTCGACCAAATATCTCGATTAATTTGCTCGGACAGATTTTCTGCGTCTGTTTCATATAACTGGCTACGGTTCCTGATGATTTCTAGTTCCAGATAATCTAAGAATTTTGTCATTCGATCCTGACTGATTAAATTGCGATCGATCTTGACCACAATATCTTCATTCTCAAGTGTTATTTCATATAAGGATTTGTTACTCATCCAAACCTCTGGCTAGATTTAGTGACCAGCGATCGCATCCTGGGAAAACGAACCCATGATGCTCGTTTAGTTGCGGTGATGATTTCTTATCATATCACCCATATTCTCACGTTTAATCTTAGTGATTTTATCACTAAATCCACCCTTGTGGTGGTAGATCCCCATTACCGGTGATAAAGATTTATTAGTTTTATTAGAATATCAGCAAATTCCAATTATGACTGTCAAGTTAGCAATGACAGAGTGGGACTGAGGATTTCCGATTGTATTACCCATTGGTAATATTAAGCTCTGTATCGTTGGGCACGGTTTACTTTAAGAATCACTTACAATATAAGGTAAAGGTATTTGCCACATCAAATTTTTGGGAGATTGAGTCATGTTAGTCATTATGATGGACGATCGGATTATTTCACCAAAAACGGTTTGCCAAAGCTGTTGCTGGGCGGATCGCAGTGGTGAACCTCGTTGGAGACAGGGAAATTTGACCTGTGGTCATCCTTTGGCAAAAAGCGATCGCCACATACCGAATCAGTATGAATGTCAAATGGGATTCCGCATCGCCCAAATTAGTTAGAAGTTGACTTTCATCCCTCAATGGGTAACCCAACACTATCCTTAAGTAGAACTTCAGTAAATTCTAGGGCGCTGACTTGCGGCTCAGGCTTTGTAAGCCTTGACGGGCGGTTTCTTGTTCTGGCTCTAGTTTTAAGGCTTCTTGAAAGGCTTCAGCCGCATCCGCATCTCGACCGGCTTTTTGTAACATTACGCCTAAAGCTGCCCAGACGCTGGCATTTTGGGGGGCAAGACGTACAGCTTGAGCGTAGGAATAAATAGCTCTTTCGTATTGACCGAGGGAACCATAGGTTACGGCTTGATTGTACCAGCCTAGGAATGAGGTTTCATCTAGGGCGATCGCCTCTTGTGCCGATTTTAAGGCGCGATCGTACTCGGTCAGATACCATAAGGCTACACTGCGATTAGCCCATCCATCGGCATTCTCTGGCTCGTAGCGTAGGGCTTGATCGTAGGCTCCTACTGATTCTACATAACGTTCGGCCGATCGCAACACCCTCCCCCGATTAAGCCACGCTTGCACATAATTCGGTTGCAGTTGCAGAGCGCGACCAATCGAGTCTAAACTTTGGCCATAGTCTTCTAAATACCAGAGCGTTACCCCTCGACTATTCCACGCTTCGGCAAAATCGGGACGAAACCCCACAGCGCGGTTAGCTGCAACTAACCCTTGTTCGAGTTGCCCTTGTTGAGTATAGGCAATTGTGAGTTGATTCCAAGCTCCCGCAACGCCCCTGTCTCCCCATGTTCCATCACCTTTGAGTGCCGCTTCACACGCTTTGATGGCTTCTTCATGGCGTTTGAGTTTATTCAACGTTTCACATTGCAGGACGAGAGCCAACGTAGAATCTGCTTGTAGGGAAAGGGCTTGAGTGTAGGAATTGAGCGCTTCTAAATCTCGCCCCATCTCATTTAGCGCCATTCCCTGTTGAATCCAAGCCTGTAGATTTTGGGGATTATTATTTAAAGCTAGATCGTAAGCGGCGATCGCCCCTTCTGCCAACTCACTTTGATTTAAGGCAATTCCTAAATATTGCCACGCCAGGGTTTCCGACTCATGTTCCCAGTTATCATTGATCTCAATCGCCGTTTGACAAGCGGCAATCGCATCCTGATATTGTTCCAACTCTAGCAGCGCCCCACATTTATAGGTTAAAACCAAGGAAGACTCTGGTTCTAAATTTAAGGCGCGATCGTATGACGTTACTGCATTTTGATATTCTTCTAGAGCCATCAGAATCAAACCGCGCTGATACCAAGCGATGACGGGATTTTCCTGTCCCCAATTCGTATCTAAGCGCAGCGCTTCTTCACACGCTTCTAGAGCTTCTTCATAGCGCCCTAACTTCAATAAAGCCTGGCAGCGATAGGTAAACGCGCGGGAAAACTTGGATTCTAGACGAGTAGCTGTATTTGCCGAGGCAATGGCTTCAGCATAGCGATTCTGTTGTAGTAAAATACGACTGCGATCGGCCCACACTTGAGAATCTTTTGGTCTCATCAACAGTGCCTGCTCGCACGCTTCCAGCATTTTGCCCGCATCTTCATCCACCGACAAATTACATAAATTCGCCCAATAGTCAAAATCCGCCAGTTGACGAAAAGGATCGAGAAATTCCAGTTGTGCATTCACCCGACTGGGAAAACCGCAGAGCATTCCCAGCACTACCCCAGAAAGAGAAATCCAAAATCTTCGTTTACTGCTCACGTTCATCAAACTCCATCTAGCTAAAGCTTTATGAATATCTATCCCCTGAAACTATTTGTCCTCTTCCTCTTTATTTTTGCCCTATCTGCCGATGATGCACAAGCCTTTAGGCGCAGACATATGGAACGACTGCGACACACCCGTGACTGCGATCGCTGTAATCTAGAATCAGCTCCCTTACAAAGGGCTTTCCTTCGCGATAGTAACCTATCCGGAGCCAACTTAAAACAGGCAAAACTGCAACAAGCAGATCTCAGAGGTGCATTTTTACGCCGAGCCAACCTTGAAGGCGCTAATCTCCGAGGCGCAGATCTCAGGGGGGCAGATCTCAGTTATGCTAATCTTGCTGGAGCCAACTTACGCAATGCCCGTTTAGACGAGGATACCCTAATTGACCCCAAATGGCGATTAACTTGGGAATTAATTAATCAAGGAGCAGAAAATCGCGATTTAGCCGGAGTAGATTTATCTGGAGCAAACTTAAGTCGCACTAACCTTGAAAATGTCAATTTAGAAGGGGCAAACTTAAACGGAGCCTCCCTACAAGGAGCGCGGTTAGTGGGAGCAAATTTAGACCAAACCAATCTGCAAAACGCTAATTTATTTATCTCTGACTTAAGAAGTTCCTCGCTCCAACAAACCAACCTCCAAAACACGGATAGCGTCATTGCTGATTTCCGTCGTGCTTTCTTAGATCAGGCTAATTTTAATCGTGCTAATCTGCAAGGTGCGCTCTTAAGTGAGACCGATTTAAGCAGTTCGAGTTTTGAACAAGCCAATTTACGCAATGCGGATCTAGAGTCCGCTATTTTAGAAGGGGCAAACCTTCGAGGCGCTGATTTATTTACGGCTAACCTCAGAAATACAGAGTTAGGAGAAATTATCCTGCGTAAGGTCAATTTAGCTGGAATCGATCTGCGAGATGCAAATTTTCAGAATACCCGGTTAATTCAACTCAACTTTACGGGTGCAAGATTGAGAAATGCTAATTTTGAAAATGCCTTTATCTTAAGTTCCAGTTTCCAAGATGCTGATTTAGTCGGAGCTAACTTCCGTTTTGCTGAATTGCGCCATACCAGTTTCCGCAATGCCGATTTAGAAGGGGCAGATTTCCGTGACATTGTCCTGTTAAATGTGGATTTACGAGGGGCGATTTTATTGAATGTTTCAACTGAAAATATTAGTCTAATTAGAACCCATTTTTGCCAAGCGATTTTACCTGATGGTAAACCCGGCTATTGTTGGCACACGCGCTGAAGATATCTCAATTCAATGAACCTGTAGGGTGGGCAATACCCACCTACAAATACTGGGAAACTACAAATATTAAAACTATCTGTAGATTGAGAAGTTTGATTTTTTTGCTTCTATGATTAGGGTCTAGCCTCCAATCGCGATCTAATCGTTATGTGCAAAATCTTAGTGTCTCATCCGATTCACAGCAGTATCATTGAAGAGCTACATCTAGAACCGATCGATAACCTCTACAAGGAAAAGTTTCAACTGACAGAAATAGATCATCATATGCTTTATCACTCCATGGAGCATCAAGAGATTTTATATATTCCAGGAATTGCAATTGCCCAAGTTCCCGATGAAGCCAACGATCCAACATTAATCGATTTAGCTCAAGCACTTTCAGGGTTTAAACCGGATGTTCTGATTGTGGGCAATAATGCAGTTCCAGAGTTTGCCCTTGGTTCTTGGAGAGAGGCGATCGCGTCTGAGCGTCCCTTGCTGGTGATTCGTCGAGGGGTAGATACCCGGGCAATTGATAAAGATGCGGCGCATAAATATGGGATTTCTGTGAGTAATTTGCCCGGCATTAATTCACCGTTTGTGGCTGAACATATGATCGAGTATTTAGAATTAGAGCAAGCCAAAGCTCAGGAGAAAATGGTGGTTTTAGGGATTGGCAATATTGCTCAACCGATTATCTGTAAAGCAATAGAAAAAAAGTTGAAGATACAAGCAATTAGTCCCTCCCTACAAGAGGTCACAAGAGATCGGCAAGTATCCCGACTGCAAGAACGGGGTATTGATCCGGATCGCCTCACTTGTGCTGAGTCTTTAGAAAAAGGATTTGAAGATGCCTCTTATGTGGTAGTAGCAGTTCCTTGGGAGCATCCGCAAGGAGGATTAAATGCTGGAATGATTGATGTGAATTTGCTGGAAAAATTATCAAACTATGCCAAGATAGTTTCCTGTTCTCCTCCACGTATTTTTTCTGCTGATGCCCTAGCATTTATGAATGCACAAATGAAGAAGGGAAAGATCTATGTCCGCATCGATACGGCTAAACGGCTGGCACAGGGAACGAAAGCAGAATATCCCCATTTAGACATCGCCTACGATCGCGCATTTGCGGCTCCAGAATGCCAGCGATCGCTCGATCGAGCCTGGCTTAAACAAGCCCAACAGTTTTGTCATCAAGCCGCTCTATCGTGTTTGGTAACATAGTAATGGTGGGTGATTGAAGGAAAGGCTAAAACCCGTTTTTTCCTATAGCAGAGAAAGAGTCAGTTAGGACATGGTTTAATACTGAAACCTATTCCCTATTCCCTATTCCCTATTCCCCATTCCCAGCATAGGCGGCATAAACTCCCTGAACATTGTACCAATTGAGAAAAATGCGGGCGACTTCTAAGGCTAATTGGGGTTTTCCACGATCGATGAGCCATTGCAAAAGCGGAGCCATTGTCCGTTCATTCAGCCTTCCACCTAACGACAACACGCCCCATAAAATCCGATGTATCCAGGTCATTTGAATCATCATTCTCACGTCCCAAGTGGGATGTTTTTGATAGAATAAAACGCCCATTCGTCCGCGCTGGATTTCTTGGTCAATCATGCGGGGAATTTGCTCTAGGCTAAAGGCAGGATGCCAATGGTACCCAACTGCTTGGGGACATTTAATTAACTTCAATCCTAGGTTTTTTAGGCGGACTCCTAATTCTAAATCTTCCCAACCATAGAGTTGAAATTGGGTATCAAACAGTCCAGCTTCTTCTAACCAATGACGGCCGATCGCCACATTCCCTGTTGCAAAGTAAGCCGCAGAAAAGTCTGTAAGCTTGTAGGGTTCGGCTGTTGGCTCGTCAAAATTGCAGGTATTAATCACTGCACCATAGGTAAACAGGCGATCGCTCCCTAACTTCTCCTGTCCCTCCCGCAACGCCTGAGCATGGCAGCTTAAGAAGGTTTCTGTCACCACCAGATCGCTGTCGATAAAGATAATGGTATCGCCCTGAGCCTCCTTGACCCCCAAATTCCGGGCAGCAGCCGGTCCTTGATGTTCCTGCTCAAACCACTGCACATGGGGCAGTTGCGCCCGTTCTGCCGCTAACCAGGCTAACGTTCCATCCGTGGAACCATCATCAACCACTACCACCTCATAACCTTCGATGTACGGATCGCTTAACTGCTGCTTCTCCAGCGCTCTCAGGCACTTTTGCAGAATCGGTAAACGGTTGTAGGTGGGAATCACAACACTGAAGAACATAGGCAATTCATCATTACTCATTAACAATTTCCAGGTCGGCAATAGCCGAAACCATTAACACGAACTACTAGGGAAAATAACCTCTGGGGGTGATCATCCATTGGCCTTGGGTTCGGGTAGTGGGATTACCAATTAAGACGGTGGTTAACATATCAATATCGAGTTGGGCGAAGTCTTCTAAGGTGGTTAGGGTAATTTCCTCATTTTCTCGATAAGCACAGCGCACCAGGGCGACGGGGGTTTGGGGATGACGATATTGCAGGAAAATTTCTTGCGATCGCCGAATTCCTTCTGTACGCTTCTGAGATTTTGGGTTATAGATCGCAGTCACGAAATCCCCCTGAGCAGCAGCAACCAGGCGCTTTTCAATCGTTGGCCAAGGGGTTAACAAGTCGCTTAAACTAATGGCGCAAAAGTCATGCATTAAGGGCGCTCCCACCCGTGCAGCCGCCGCTTGTAGGGCAGTAATTCCGGGGAACACTTGTACACCGGGACTCTTACCATCCCAACCTTGGTTTTGCAACTCTTCTAAGACTAATCCAGCCATGCCATAAATGCCACAATCTCCGGAAGAAACCATCGCTACAGTTAACCCCCATTGGGCTAATTTTATAGCCCGTTCGGCCCGTTGGCGCTCCTGGGTGAGGGGAAAACTCTCAATGATTTGACCGGGACGACGCAGGGGCACGATCAGGTCTAAATACAACCCATAGCCCAGCACTGCATCGGCCTGAGTGACCGCTGTTTGTGCCGCTGGGGTCATCTGTTGTAGCTCTCCGGGCCCCATCCCGACCAACCAGAGTTGACCGGTTCTAGCGGTGTATTCTTGGGGGGATTGGGCGATCGCCACGGTAACGGCTCCGGATAAGTCAGGAAAACGATAGATTTGTTTGCTCACCAACAGTTGAGAGACTCCAGCCGCGGTTAGGGCTGCCGCTTCTGCGACGCTGGGTGTGCCCACGGTTTCGGCAACCAGCGCCGAGGGATTGGGGACAGAAACCGCCTGTAAGACCTGGGATGTATAGGAGATCAGGGGCCAGCCCTTGGTCTCGCACAGGGCCAATAACCCCGACTCATCGGCTTTGCGGTCAAGGGTGGCGATACCGGCGATCGCCCCTTCTGCCAGATGTGCAGCCCCTAAAACCTGCTCCAGCGCTTGGGAAATCACCCGCTCATCGGTTCCCCGTTCGCACCCGATCCCCACCCACAGCACTCTGGGATGCCATTGCACCTTGGGGAATGTGCCCTTGGCGGTAAATTGGCGTTGGGTGGCACTGATCCAAACCCGTGCTTGGGCGCTGCTAGAATCTAATTCAAATTCAAAGGGATGATCGTGGGGAAGATGCTGTTGCCACAGGGTTGAGCCAGCATCTTGAATGACTTGTACGGAATGCTGTTTGGCGATCGCCGCACTGACTCCTGTCCAGTCTCCGCTTCCCCGTTGCCATCCGAAGGGCAGTCCCAACGTATCAATAGCGGGTAAGTTGAGGCGATCGCAAGCCCCAGTAACGATCGGCACGGCTGCCAATTGAGTTGCGACTAACCGCGTCAGGCGATCGGCTCCTCCCCGATGTCCTCCACAGACACTGATGATATGATTTCCCGTTTCATCGATCGCGACAACCGCCGGATCGGTGGTTTTGTCGTTCAATAGGGGAGCAATGAGGCGCACCACTGCACCAAGTGCCAACCCAAAGATCAAGCCTTGATGCTTCGACCACAAGGTGGGTAAGAACTCCGATAACGTTCCTGGATAGACTGTATAGACGAGGGAGCTATCCCCGGATAAGGCTTGAGCGCAAGAGGGGGAAATGACTAGCTCCACTCCGAGGGACTGCGTGAGGGGAAACAGACGATAGGCACAGCGGGGTGTCGTGGCGATCGCAACTAAAGACCCTACCTGAAAATTCCCGGATTGAACCATCATTTTATCTCCTATCCCTGCACCCTGTAGGGGCAAGTTCACTCAGATCCTGGTGGGAAAAGGAAAAGATGCGTGAACTTGCCCCTACTTTAGAACGATTCAAATGTACTATATTCTGTCTCCGCAGGGTGCGTTTACATTCTACGAGACTAGAGTCGAGAGAGCAGTTCCTGTTTTTTCGTTTCAAACTCTGCTTCAGTGAGAATACCCTTATCCCTCAAGTTTCCTAATTCCTGTAGGGACTGATAGATATTGGCTGCATCATCTCCCTTGTCCTTTTCTAAGTCAGAAACGTAACTTTTGCCCCGCTCGAAGGCTTCATCATAGGCAGATTTTACCTGGTCTTCGACAAAGTTACTCAGAGAACCACCGCTCGAAAAATGATTAATGGCAACCTGTCCGACAGCATAGGTAGAAGCCCCAGAAGTCAGGGCCATTGAAGCACCACCAAGGGCCGTTCCCACACCCGGAATCGCTTTGAGAAAACTGGCTCCCAAACGGGCGATCGTTGTTCCTGTCAAGGCTGAAACAAAGGTTTTCCCTGTGCTGCGGGAATAGTCAACCTTGTACACTTGGGCCAGTTGTTGCAGCATTTCCAGTTGAATCGCCGTCACAGCAGCGAAATCAACCAGTGGAATAGGAATTAGGCCACCCCCTACAGCCCACAGAACATGGGAACGGACAATAGCATCAGCTTCAGTTCTTTGGCTCATAATTTACACCAAATGCTCTATCCTTTAATTATAGCAAAATACAACTGTGTCGAAGTAAAGTTAGGTACACTACGTTGGCGATAATGCTGGGCATCACTGAGGCGATCGCCACCAAAAAACACTTAACCCACACCTCCTGATGTTCAGTCCAGCGTGGATTAAGTGTAGAGATATAACTCTCGCAATACACTGGCTAGAAATGGGTAGATTCGGATGATAGGGTGTTAACCTCCCATTAACCATTACCCATTACCAGCGCATAGCGCTCAAATGGGTTACATAGAAGACCCAAGACCAGCATAGGCTCCATAAAAGAATAAGCCAACCACAACTAATACACCCGTTCCGGCTACAGTTGCGACAATCCAAAGGGGAATTCTAAAATCTGACATTGATGTTTCTTCCTGATTTAAACAACACAACTATTAAGCAGTTCTCCACCCTAAATGAGCAGGTAGAGAACAGTTCAGAGCAACCCAATTAATTAAAGAAGTAACTGGAAAATAAGATCCCCAATACAAAAATCAGCAACAAGCCCAAATAAAGGGATGTCCGATTGAGTTCAACAGGTTGCTTATTTGGATTTTGATTACGGGTGGGCATTTTTTTTCCTATCTCTGAATGAATTGCATTGCTGTGATCGCGCCTAAAAAGAAGACAGAAGGCACTGCCAAAGTATGGACAGCCAACCATCTAACGGTAAAAATGGGATAAGAAACAGGTTGATTTTGGTTACTGCTTGTCATAATTTTCAGATCGCTCGCTTCAAAAACTACTTACCGATAAATTCCTCGATTTGTTTATTCCCTTCATAACGATCGGTTACGATAGGAATCTCCTGACGCTCCTGAGTAAAATACTCATTCGGACGGGGAGTACCGAAGGCATCATAAGCCAAACCGGTACTGACAAAAAACCAACCCGAAATAAACAACATGGGAATTGTTAGGGCATGGATTAACCAATAGCGAACACTGGTAATAATATCCCCAAAGGGACGTTCTCCGGTGGAACCACCTGCCATGATTTTTTCTCCTCTTTAGAACACGACAATTGGAATCATTAGTTTATATCATACGCAAAATCAGGCCGATTGCGTGGAGTTGTCATATTTTAAGAGTGTGCCTCCATTGCCAATCACAAATCCGATTTCGGGGGATTCAAAATCAATCTGGTAGAAGTTAGAGGGCACATTTTCCACGCTTCGGTCTTTTTGCCAAGTTTCCCCCCCATCAAAGCTGACAATCAGGTTTCCACTGCCACCTGATACCCAGATTTCTTCTGGAGTACGATAGGCTAAATCCAGGAAGCCAATGCTACTCGCAAACTCTGGATTTTGGGTTTCTTGCCAATCTTCAGGGGTTTCTGGAACTTCCACATTACTAAACTGGAGAGCACCTCCCCTAGCCAGTAGCCACAATCTATCGTCGGTGGTGAAGCCCATTTTTTGTAAGCGTTTGGAGTTATTGCGGTTATGCTGAACCCAGGCAGAATCACCCGGTTCCCAGGTAGAATAGAAGTTGCCATTAGCGGAAACTGTGACATACTTTCCATCGGGCGATCGCGAAATATTGCGATACACCCCTACCGCAGACTCAACCAAACCCTTCCAGGTTTTCCCCCCATCTTCAGTGCGATAAATCGCACCTAAATCTGTGGTCATTTCGGCAGAGTTTGGCCCTAAAGCCAAAATCGTTTTTGTGGTTCCTGGCAACTTAGCACTCAGGGGAATCGTAGACCAAGAAGTCCCCCCATCAGTCGAATGAATTAGAATGGAAGGCATTCCGACAATCCATCCTTCATCCCCACTGAAACTGACCGAGGTCAACCGAGTCCTCGTATCAAGATCTAAAGGTTTCGGTTGCCAAGTTTCCCCACCATCGTTGGTTTCTAATAAGGTTGCATTACTGCCGACTAGCCACCCATGGCTGGGATCGCCTGTAAATCCAACATCCTGAATCGTTTCTTCAGTCGGTAACTGAATCACTTGCCAAGGACTAGACTCTACAGAAGGTAAATAAGCATTTTTACAACTAGCGCACAGCAGAACAACCGCGATTAATGTTACAACTCGTTGCAGAATTTTCACAATTGATTGCATCACTCCGGATTTTACCGCCAGTTCGGGTTTTACTGTAGACCGTAAAGACTCAGAAGAAACAATAATCCCAGTCCTAACCCCCCAAAAATCAGGAGATTCTTTTGGCTGGGGGTTAAGCCATTGACCCCAAACCCATAGCCCATATTTTCAGCGAAGCCTGATGTTCCAACGCCTGCACCAATGTTTTCAAACTTACGGCGTTGTGCCCCACAAACGGGACAGCGCCAACCTTCAGGTAATTCCTCAAAAGGGGTTCCTGGGGGTACTTGGCGTTTTCCATCCCCTTTGCTTGGCTCATAGACATAGCCACACGCTCGACACTCATAGCGATCGCTTGCCGTCTCTGGAGTTGACTTAGATGTTTCTGGGGTCTCAGACGATCCGGTACTCATTGCCCTACAAGAACTTTGGGAGTTTTTATAGAAATCTTAAAATTTCTGTTAAATATTATGACATATAGCGCTACGCCCTGGTAATCAGTCATTGATAATTGGTAATGGATACACTCAGTTTTTCCTATTCCCTATTCTCTAAACCCCTATTCCCCAGCCTGTAGCGCTATAGCAGTGAAAGAGTTGATTAGGACAGTGAGGTTATGGTTTCAGGCAAGAGGCAATAGGCATGAATCGCAATAGAAAATGGAAAATGTCCTAACTCTCCCTTTCTCAGCTATATGACACAAAAATCGGGTTAACCCGCCGAATCTGGAAAGGCCAGATCCAGGTCAACCCGCGCCGATAGAGAGGATAGAGAGAACATCCAATGACTGGATTACCCTGTAAATTACCGTTGATCTATGGGCATAAACTGAGTCTCATGGTCGCCCACATAGACTTGTGTGGGTCGGAAAATCCGGTTTTCACCCAATTGTTCTTTCCAATGAGCCAACCAACCTGCCACCCGCGCCATAGCAAAAATGGGGGTGAATAGATCAGTCGGGATACCCAGTTTGCGATACACTAGTCCGGAATAGAAGTCTACATTGGCATAAATGCCTTTATGAGCTAATTTATCTTCTACGACTTTTTCAACTTCAACAGCGATATCGTAATAGCGATCGCGACCTCTTTGCTTAAATAGCTGCTGGGCTGCATCTTGCAAAATCTTGGCTCTGGGGTCTTTGACTTTATAAACGCGGTGCCCAAAGCCCATGATTTTTTTCTTGTTGGTAATACAGTCTTCAATGTAAGGTACTACATTTTCCACTGTCCCGATCTCCTCCAACATGACCAAGACTTCTTCGTTTGCTCCCCCATGGAGCGGTCCAGCTAAGGTGCCAACTGCCGAAGCAACCACTGCATAGGGATCGGTGAGCGTCGAAGCCGTGACTCGCGCTGAGAACGTTGACGCATTCATCGTATGTTCCGCATGAAGGATCATACTGGCATCAAATACCCTCGCGGCGATCGGATCGGGAACCTCTTCCGTCAACATATATAAGAAGTTGGTCGCATAATCCAAATCATCACGCGGTTGAATCGGATCGTGACCCTTACGCATTAACTTAAATGCCGCTACCATAGTCGGTACCTTTGCAATTAAGCGAATCACCGCATCCCGGATATATTGAGGGTCATCCAAAGCACGACGGGAATAAAATAAGCCTAATGCTGCTGCTGAGGCTTGCAGAGCATCCATCGGATGTCCCGTTTCGGGAAAGCACTTCATCATATCCCGAATCCGATATTTAATGCGTCGATGATGACGAATTTCCGCTTCAAACTCTGCCAATTCATCTTGCGTGGGTAATTTTCCCCAGATTAGGAGATAGGCCGTTTCGATAAAGTTGCTTTTCTCGGCTAGTTCGGTAATGGAAATACCTCGATATTCCAAAAGCCCTTTTCCCCCATCAACATAGCTAATGCCCGATTGACTAGCGGGAATGCCTTCTAAGCCTGGCTTATACTCACAAGCGACTGTCGCCATAGTTTTACTTACCATGCCTGTGAAATGTACCGTCCCAGATTACCAGAACCATTTAGAAAATGTATGCCCATTTACACAAAATTCCAATTCTGGAAAAAATTATGATCGCACAAGCCAACACAGCAGTAGAGGCTTACGAGCTGGAACCCTTGTAGTTCAGGGCTATCTTGGTCTAATAACAATATTTTCCGTTCTGCTGGGTTGATTGTTCATTGGAATTTCGCATCGCTCCCAACAACGTAGACACAATCACACACCGTAAAGGCCGGTTATTATCCTGTGGATTGCTATCTTTCAACCCAACTGTAATTCTACCTAACTGCCCATTGGGATGACCATGATGATTAAACTGTTTCCGCCAAATCCCCCGATTGACCCCACGAGTATACTGATAGAATGTGGTTTCATTTTGATTTGCCCCATCAATAATCAGGATATTGCTGTTCAAATCTTGCCAATTTAAGCCCGTCAAATCGGAGCCACTGGGTAACCCTTTATGCACTACATATTGCGGATGGGGGTTATTCCGAAAACTGACTTGCCAAACCAATTTATCCCGTTTAGCATTACTCTGAGCCTCTTGGAGGGCGAGGCGAAGCTCTTCTCTCCCTAACTTCAACTCTTGCCGCCGCAAAAACCCAAGATAACCAGGCACAGAAATAGCCATTAAAATACCCATCAGGGCAATAACCCCTAACAACTCAGTTAGGGTAAAACCTCCTTCTCTTCCCCGATAGTTCAGCATTTGCACCCGTAATAAACAAACTAATTTTACCTCAATCAACTTTGCCAAGGCTGACAATTGTTGCCAGACTCCAGTTTCATCGATCCTAACAACGTTCTCACAACTATACAGCGTCGCGTATTATCCACAGGCAGTGCTGGATTACTCCCACGAGGAGCAGCCACACCAATAATTAACCCTTTATCTTTTTGATTAGGAGGAGTACCAGTAGTTAGCTCAGGCGCAGTTAAAGGATCTAAGTTCCCCTCTCGGTCAAAAATAATTGTAACTGGGCCTTGATTCCCCTTGGGTTGAGGATAAGTATCTTGAGCTATGCTGTCATCGAGCTTATTCTTATTATTTTTGTTATTAGCCGGATCGTTAACCAAAAGATTCGTAAATAAAATCACCTGGTCTCCAGAAACTCCCCGATCTGATCCCAAATTTTCCCAAATATTGCCATTATCCAACGTGTCCACACCAACCGTCTTTGGATGAATGGCAACTTGCGGAATACCCTCATTCGTCACCCGCACCGTCACACTCTGGGCAAGTTTGGTACTTCTGGCCTTCTGTTGGGCTTCCTGGAGCGCTAAAGATACATCATCATTGATCGCAGTAACCCGTTGTTGGCGCACAAAACCCAGCCAACTGGGTACTGCAATGGTACCGAGAATACCAATCAACGCAATCACAACCATTAACTCAATTAACGTGAACCCTTCTTCATCCCTAAAGGCATTGGTCACCCTGCTGAAGTATCTCCAGTTCCGTTGATTTTGTAGAATTTTCCTCTTCATCTCCCTTCCCCCTAAAATTCTTTGATAACCCATAACTTACTGAACTCTTCCCCTAATTTTCGTTTGAATACTTGTTGTGGGGAAAAAGAGTGCTGTCCGATTATTATCCGGATCGTATTTTTCAGGATTCGTTGGATTAATCCTCGCTAAAGCATTGCCTCGGATATAAACCTGAGCTATCCCTGCCTCCGAATCAACACAAGTAAAAAAGCTATCTGTCTTAAACGCATTAAAAGCAGCCGGAAAATCACTTGCTCCATAATTCGGACTTTGCCAAGGTTCATCCGCACCTGTAGGAGCTGGACTAGGGTCATCTTTATTTGGGAAAGCGTCCTGACAATTGACTGCATTCGGAAAAGATTGGACTGAAGTAAGATCGCCTAATGCAGTATGGTCAATTTTATCGACTAACACTTGTATAGGCGAATTATAAGCTGTAGATGTTTTCTGCCATTTATTCATCTTCTCTTGCACGCTATCCCCCGATATCGACAGGTCAAAATTGGCATACCCATCACTAGGATCGAGATCGTATTTAACCCCACTAATCGTATTATCTTGAGGATTGTTACCCGTATCCACAATCCCATCCTGAATTTCAACTCGCCTAATCTGCATTGCATTTGACCAAGTGCCACTATTAGCATTGGTAAGATAATAAACCACTAAAGCATACACTTGATAATCTTGGTCATTACAGGGATTACCACTAACAGGCAACTTTACCAAGCATCCAACTGTTGTATCGCCTGACCTAGGACTAACCCTCAAATCTTTATCTAAGAACTTTCGTTTCCAAAATGCCAATACAGGAATTCCTTCTCCACTTGCACTGTCCATAACTGGAATTTGGCTACAACTTGCTGGAGGTGTATAGGAACCTGGAGACACGGGACTATTACATTCTGTTGTACTATAGTTACCAGAAATCGCCCTTAGTCCCTCTCCATCATAAATATACACCGCCGTCTCCAAATCTCGGCGGATATAATCGGCTGCTGCTTGAATATCCTGCTGAGTTGCCGACTGCGCTTGTTCATTACGATCTTTCCGCAGAATATCAATCATAAAGCCCAGCAAGCTACTAATTATAATCGAGGCAACTACTAAAGCCACCAACAATTCAATCAATGTAAATCCCTGGTTTTTTCGTCTCTTCTGGCAGCTTTTCAACCAAGTATTCAGTAACATAAACATCAGTATTGCCCCTAAACCTACTCAATAATTAACCCAATACTTATAAATAAGTATTAACCCCAATAATTCCACTAATTAACCACCTCCTCCGTATCGAGTAGTAAAATTAACTGTATTATCACTGCTACCTTGAATTTCTGTCGTCATTTCCAATAGAGGAGCTTTCAGATTTAAACTTGCTCCAGAAGAGCGCTGTTGGGCACCATCGGCGTGCAGGGTTAACAGTGTGCCTGTATCCTTGAAGGCATCCGCGCGGTAAACCCGAATCCCCAACAAATAACCTCGATCGAGTTGCCCTTGGGCTGTAGCTTGAGTCTTATCCGTCACGCTACGATAAGCTTGGACAATAAAATCATTGGGACTACTTGCTTGACATCCTGCTTGGTCATCCCCATCAAAGCAATATAAACTGACATTCGTGGCTGAAGCTTCTTTTGCTTCTGTAAGTTTAATTTCCTTGCAATATCCATTCTGTGTTTCTGTATCGGTTGGCTGTAGGTCAAAAGGACAAGTGGCGGGGAAAGAAGATTGTGCAGGAGCAACTGTTTTTGCAAAATCTTCCCGTTTAGATATAAATTTCCGAGTTGCTGGATCGACTGCTTCTTTCAGTTCAACCACGGAATTAGGAGCGGGTAAACTGCCTGCTCGGACTCCATCGATATAGAATCGAGCAGCTTGCGTCGCCAGTTCCACGCGCCGAGCTTGAATGCGGGTAGCGGTTGCCAGGACAATTACTGGCGCTATCCCCACCAACATAATTGTCAGGATAACCACCGCTACGAGCGATTCAATCAATGTAAAGCCAGACTCACTTTGAGGTGGAAAGGAATGATTCTTCGGTTTTTGGAATATGGGTTTCATCGGTTTGCCTTATAAGGATTAGGGTGAGTGAACTATTGGCATGTGTTAGGGCGTTGATCTTTAGAGATAGCGTATTGATAGGAAACACTAGCGTTGTTAGCAATCTTCACATCTTTATCATACGGATCTCCAGCATCGTCATAGCCACCTTGTTGTGCAACAGTGTTATTTGAATTTGCGGGATCGAGGCGCTTGTCCGGTTGACCGGCACAGAGCAAGGTTTCCACCCATTGATCATCTCGCCTCACTTCTCGATAGAATTCATTGGGAGGAGTATCATCTTTGATGGCAAATCGTTGGGCAAACAAGTCAGGCGCTTGGGTTAACAGCCCCACATCAAACCCCCAAGGGCGACCGGGTGCATTATAGAAGGGCAGAATCCCATTTGCGTTATCAGTACCATAGAACTGATCTTCACCAAATAGACCAATTTGTTCGCCATATATTCCCTTGGTCACAGTTGACTTAGAATTCAGAACTGAATCTGTCGGGCCTGTGGCATAGACACTCCGTCCTTTTTGAATAAACGAACCGGTAATGTTTGCATTAACACCCGTCCAGTCTTCTAAAAATCGAGGGAAGTTACCTAAGCTTCGGTTTAATTCATCCGGTCGTCCAGCTGTATCTCCTGACACAAAGACCAGATTAAAGGTTGTTCCGCCCGTCTTGGCATGTTGTACCCAATCTGTATCACGACTGTCCTTATTGGAGTTTCTATCAATCGTAAAAGTCCCATTGGGGACGGCAATACTGCCATTAACCTCCATCGGTCTCCCAGCATCACCAGTGGTTGCTCCAGGAGACGAATCTGTTGCATGGATTTGCAGGATAGGGATTAATAGGGGTTGCACTGTCGGGTTAGCAGACAGGTCATCATTCAGATAAGATAAAAACCGCTTGCTATGATATCTCCATCCACTAGTGTCTGTAGGATTAGTTGGAGTTGCTGTTGTCCTAAACCACAGGGTATTATCTTGATTGGTAATATCCTGATCGACTTGACCAGCAGTACTGGTTAAGTCTAAGAGTAAATTGTCAGGAGTGAGCTTTTTGCTCGCTTCCAAAACAGATACGGTTCTATTGAGTTTTGTATCTGGGAATAATCGAACATTGCTACCAAAGTCAATGCTACTTAGAGGCTGATTATCCACATAGGGCAAGTAGGTAACTTTGTCCGTCTTAATTCCTAAAGCAATAGGAGTGTTATTGGTTGCTTCTAAGACTAACTTGTGGTTTTGATCTCGTAAAAATGCAACACGGCGAGGGAAAGCAGCAAATTTATTATCTAGATTGTCTTGAGCTGTGGTGAGCAAAGGACGTGGCATTCCCTGTAAAACCCAGTCAGAGCTACTGAGTCTTACCTCTTTTTCGGGAATACCCGTGTCTGTGGTATCCCCATCGCCATTGAGATCGAGAGTTAGACCTGATTCTCCAAGGCTAATTTCAATCGCTGTTTCTGCAATACTATCGCTAGTATCCCCATCTCCATTTAAGTCAAGAACAATATCAGATTCACTTACAGAGTCAGTGGTATCTCCATCTCCATTGAGGTCAATACCGAAATACTCAAAAGAGTCAGTCGTATCTCCATCTCCATTTAAGTCTATAGCAAGACTCGATTCATCAACAGAGTCAGCAGTATCGCCATCTCCATTGAAATCTATATCAACGCTATTCTCACTAAAAGAGTCAGTCGTATCTCCATCCCCATTTAAGTCAATTGTAATCGTCCGTTTAAACGTATCGGCAGTATCGCCATCTCCATTGAAATCGATGGAAATATTAGACTCGTCAAACGCATCATTGGTATTGCCATTGCCATTCAAATCAATACCAATGATATGCCAATCTTTGGGTTCGCACTCGGAGATGGGGAGTTTTTCGCAGATTTCCATCACGTATTCTGGAAAGTTCACCCGACGCTGAACTGGGGTAACAAAGTTAGTGAAGTAGGAACTGGGTGTATCTCCAGTTCCTTTGGCTTTATAGTCAGCATCGGTAAAGTTACGACTGGCTGCAAAGTCATTGGTGTAGAAGCCATTTTGCCGACGTTTGGCGGTGGAGCGAGCGTCTCCTTGGTTATTGTTAAGGTCATAGTTGCCATCACTGCGATATCCGAATTGAAAGTCATCAGATAATAGGGTTAAAGCATCAGCGAAAACGGTGGCACTGCGCCAAGTATCTCCATCTCCATTACAACCAGGTTGTCCTTTACGACAAGCAAATTTAGAGTCAAGGGTTGAGCGAGTGTAGAAGTTAGCATAAGTCGTTTTATTCAACTTCTGAGTGAATTCTTCAACTTCGTCAGTACCTGAAAGATGTCTGTTAAAGTCTCCTTGTATGTAAACCGGTAGATCGGTTGCTAGGATGAACCCTTTTTCTTCTGGACGGTAATCATTGGTCGTTCCTCGGTTCAGTTTCTCTCCATTGATCAGGAGAATGGCATTTGGGCGACGAGTGGGATCGAGTTTGAAGTCAGTACTACTTTGGGGTAGATCGGGTGCTGCATCACCTGTACGCTTGAAGGTAGTTCTTCCATCCTCAACCCAAACGCTTTGATCGGGGAGTGCATCTTCGCGAGTTGCATAGATAATTCCACTGTTGGGTATGAGATATTCTTGAGGATCTGTTGAAGTGCCAATCGTTTTCTGTTTGAGCTTCTCGAGATCGATTTGGGTGGCGCGAATTTCTAGCGGATACCGTTCTTCGATGGGGAGATCGTAGCGACTACTTAAGCTTTCAGTAATCCACCCAGTTCCATCTGAACTAATTGAAGGATCAGAAGCTGCATAAACTGATCCATTAGTAGTGGTAGATACTGTAATGTTATCACCACTGATGGCAGTAATTTGTCCGCGAACAATCTTGGGAATATTCTTATCTACTGGAGAAGTTGGAGGCGGTGGAGAAGTGCGTTGGTATTCTTCAATGGTCACCAGATCGCCCACTTCAAATGCTGGAGTGGGCATTCCATTAGCTAATGTATAGGTTCCACTTGCTCCACCAGTTACTTGTAAGCTATGGACATCATTGGCTTTAATCTGCCGTGCATCAAGAAAGGTAATTTCTTTAATGGCATTGTCATCAATTGCAGTACTGGCTGTTGCACTACCATTGAGAATATCTAAGGCACAAATTGCGGCTTCAACTGCGCTTTGTTCTGCAATAGTGCGATCAGCAACAGAGCCTCTGTTTAATGCAGAAGCCAGTAGCGGATTAACCCGTCGGTCTCCTACCAGATCTGCTGTAGAGTCATCATAGATGACTTCAGGATAGCGAAGGGCCGCCTGATACTTCAACATATTAGTATAGGTTCCTTCTGAAGTATTTCTCCAAGAGTAAACTTTACCATTGTTAGAGTTACTGGTATCGCTATTGGTATCTGTGGGATCGTAATAGTTAGCGATACACGCAATGGGTCTCTGGTGAGTTTGATCGCCATCTTTATAACCATTCTCGGCAAAGGGTTTTGACGGTTCAGTATGGTGGTAAACAACAGTTGCTCGCATCCTCAGATAAGGACGAGTTCTGTTAGCGGCTGAGTCTACTGACACCGGTTCAGTGGTTGGATTATTATCTTGATCGAACACCACTTCAGGATGCTTCTGAGCCACGGGATAATAATCGGGCCAGATGATAATATTTTTCTCATTTTTATCATCACCGGTTGGGTCTAGAGTGGGTGAAGTTTTTGTGGCATTGGCTCCAGGTAAATAAATCCCTGCACCCGTGACAATTCTCAAGCCTCCGACATTATCAAACTTATCTTGAGGAGCTGTTGCTGCATCAATTTCCCATTGTCCATCTCGCGATAGGTCACCTAAGTCGGGTAAACTGACAACTTGAGACTGTCGGGTGCGATCGACTGTTGAGTCTGTGGCTGAACCGGACTGTCGCCACTTGACTCCGGTAACCTGTTGCTCAGTTTGTATCCCTGAGAGCAATCTTGATTCAGCTTCTATACTGCTATCGTCAATGTAGATAGTTTCTGGTAGGTTATTACCGACTAAAACTCTATCTCCAATCCGCTCTTCTTTACCATCAAGTTCTTCTGGATTTGTCGCTGCAATTCGGGTAAGTTCTAACTCTAGCTTGTCGGTGCTACTGGTTTTCGATTGCATGTAGGTTGTAGCATTATTGTTTGGATCGACGGGAAACATCCATTGATGAGGTGGCCGCAGGGGATCGAGTCCAGTCTTATCGGCTGTCTCGGAACCATGAGAGAGCTTGAAGAAGTCTTTTGCTTTAGCTTCTGAGTCAACTGATGCTAAAAAACCATCGGATGCTATCCCGGTTCCACTTGTTATTGTGGGAATAAATAGGGCATTATTGCCAGGATCAACTTCGATGTAGGGGACTTGGCGAGTGAGTTTTTTGAAGTATTGGGTATAGTAATTTTTAGCTTCTTGATCGGATACATCGGCTGGAGGTCTCCCAGCTAGAAGTTCATTGGGATAAGCACTTGTCCCTAACAAAAATGCAGCATTGACTAAATAGGAAATTCGTTGATTGTAAGCATTGTTATTGTATAGAGATTTTTTTGCATCTGCGGTTGTAGTGGTAACGCTACCTACTTTCCCAAAGTTAGTGTTGACTGTAGGATCGTTTCCTTCTCCCTGAAATAGATGAAGTTCATCTACATGGACGGTGCCATTGGCAAAGGCAAAATTGTCATAACGGTTATTGCCTACATTTCCCCCTACAATGATTTTGCTGCTTTCTGGATCGTAAAAACAGGAGGATTTACTACTAACTAGGAAAAACTTGGTTTTGAAGCTCCTGACGTTTTTCCCTTTGCCGACCATAAGGTTAGCGTTGGTTATAATGCGGCCATTGAAGAACTGATTGCTACCGGCAAAGGTGAGGAGGTCATCTTGGTAAACTACGGCATTATTGGCTAGGGGAATTCGACTCCAGTCTTGTTGATATTCCAGGGCCGAAAATCCTTGGGTTCCTCCTGGATATAACTCATATTGATTGGCATCTAGACCAGTGGGCAGAGCGCCACTAGCATTTGGCCCAATGGGTACGGTGGCTGCATAAACAAAGAAGGCTTTTTTCAGTTTTTGCTCATTCGGCAACTGAAACCAGTCGGAGTCACCAACTAAACTGGCTCCTCCTCCCGTGTTATTGGCACAGGCGGAGCCACTAGCCCCTTCCATGGGCAGGTTTCGGGCTTCTAGGGGGTTTCTTGCACGGGTGAATTCGCCACCTGAAGTGGTGGGGTTGCGGAAGAGAATGGTATAGAGGGTATAACTATCAAATTTCCCGTTATTGTCGGTATCAACTGGGAATTTCCAGGCGGTGTTTACGGTTTCATCATTCTTGGTATTTTTAGCTGCACCACTATCTTCTTCTCCTGTGTTGTTATCCCCATCAATATCAAAGACTAACTTTAGAGGGACTTCATCCCCAAAGGTATAGTTTTCAATTCCACTGCCTAGATCTCCAAATGCACCCATAAATGCGGTGTCGGATGGAGTTCCTCTAGGAATATTCGGGTCTTCAAAAATAGCGGCGATCTTGGCTTTTGCTCTATCCAATGCTGGGGCTGTGGCGTTGAGGGTTGCTTCATTGACCCGGAAGTTGTGAGCGTTTTTGGCGCGGTCTGTGGAGCGAAGCAACATGGCTAGGCTGAGGAGCGAGACGACGAGGATCACCATGGTGACGGTGGGGAGGACAAACCCGGCTTGTCGCTGACGACTGATCTGGAAGAGTGAGCGCAATCCTCGTTGGATAAAATGGGAGAGCGATCGCGTTAAGGTTTTCCCTAGGTTAAGGAAACTGTTCCGGAGGTGTCTGAGTAGGCGTTGGATAGACATAGAAGCTGTCCTAGACGTGGAAGAGGATAGATGCAAGAGGGACAATAAACCTAGATACACCCCATTAAAGGGTCATCCCTAAACGTTATGGAATCTGACTGAAGGATCGCAATGATGACCAGAGGTGAAGCAATGTCCAAACCTGTTGAAATTACTTTGTTTCACTGGCTATGAGCGATCGCAACAAGTGACCTAGATTCCATATGAGTCTGGCCCTGTTTTAGATAGTATTCCCTTCTGTCTTAACAAAATTTCTTCTTTATCATCAACCGTGATTTTACATGACCTTTGCAGGGGCTTTATAAATACGATCCGTGTAAAGACGGTTGAGGTAGGCTGGGGATGCTCTTCGACTTGGCTGAGGAGATATTTGCTTAGGTGTAGGGGAGGGGGTTGGCAGGCCAAACCCCTATGGGTTACGGAGATTAATAGTGGTTGAGGTTGATTCCAGCTTCTTTGGCCATGGCTTGAATGCCTTTGGTTTCTAAGGTTTTGATGGCTTTGGTGGACAGTTTAAGTTTAACCCAACGGTTGCCTTCAGACCACCAGACGCGCTTAGTTTGAAGGTTAACTTCTTGGCGTTTTTTGGTTCGTCTGTGGGAGTGGGAGATGGCAAAGCCGTTGTTGGCTTTTTTGCGGGTGAGTTGACAGGTGCGGGACATGGGTGACCTCTTGTTTTTTTGCTGCAATCTCCTATTGTAGCGCTACGCGCTGGTAATAGGGAATAGGGAATAGGTAATGGGCAATCTCCCTATCCTTCGTTCATGAGGCGATCAATTTCATCTTTGTATTCGGAGGGGGCAAGGGTGGTGGCGCTGGTGAAGAGCGGTTTGGCTTCGTCTGGTTTCCCTTGGCGTTGGAGAACGATCGCCTTTCCCAGCAGAGGACGAAAGTCCGTTTCATTGTCTTCTATGGCTCGATCGTAGACGGCGATCGCCTCTTCATACCGTTCTAAGTCAGCATACACGCGCCCTAATAAGAGTTTCACGGAGGCAGTATCGATGGTTCCAGGCTTAATTTCATTGGTTTGGGGGGCTTTTGTGAGCGTCTCTTCTAATACCCCGATCGCCGCTTGGGGATTGTTTTGTTGGAGTTGAAGGTCAACTAACCCTTGTAAGACCGTCATTTCTCCAGGGTTTTGGGTTAACACTTGGCGATAGATATCAGCAGCGCTATCGGGATCTCCAGTATAACTCGTCGTTTCAGCCAACAGGACTTGATACTGGACATCTTGGGGATTGAGTTCGACTAACCGTTCTAAAGGGGCGATCGCGCCTGCAATATCCCGTAATTCTAACCGCACATCCAACAATCCCCTCAACACACTTTGGTTTTCCGGTTCTCGCTCCAAAACCAACTCATATCCCCGTTCCTGAGCTTCTAATTTCGCTTGTCGAGACTCCACTACTGGAGTGGGAGAAGCATTGGACGTTGCGGCAGTGGAAGCACGAAAGGCTTCGGTGAGGGGAGGGATGGTGGAAACCCCCAACAGGGCAACCACGGCGAAAATCAAAATGGCATTGAGAACCCAACTCTTACGCTTAATCGTCACACCAAATCCCTTGAACTCTTCTATTCATTGTAAGGGAACAGGGAACAGGCAATAGGGAACAGGCAATAGGCAATAGGTGATCTCCATCTCCCCATTTCCCCATTCCCCCTCAAAATAGTACGGATTTAGTGTGTAGCCGCTTGCATAGAAGAATGGGAAATCAAACCCTTGTTATAATGGGCTTTTCCGTAAGAATAACCCTAGGCTTTATGCTGGGGTTCTTCGTTTAAGCGCCTATCTCCCTATCTAGCCCTCGCCATTCATCAAGCATGTTTTCTTCTATCCTTGCATCTTCTTCCTTATCTTCAGAGCAACAATGTCAACCCATTCCTGCTCCCTCTGAACCCTTACAATACCGAGCGATCGGCTTAATTCGAGGCCGGTATTATTCGGGAGATCACTTAACTCAGGGCACTCTAGTCACTTCAGATGGCACAGAAATTGATGCGGTTTTGCTCGGAAGAATGATGAGTTTGATCAAAAAACATCTAGATTTGGATGTCGAGCATCTCTGGGTGGTTTATCCGCGCACCCGAGAAAAAGAGGACGATTTACATACGCAAATATTGGGAGTTTGGGAACCAGAAACTCTCGATTCACCTGAACCTTCTGGACAAAATTTACATCCATTGATGGGTGATAATTATTTCTCAATTCGGGGAGAAGTGGTGTTCCATTCTCTACAAACAGGAGAGGTGAAGATTAAGATCAATCAAGCGCCACGCAAAAAAGGGGAAAAACCGCGATCGTTTAAGCTCACACTCAAAGGGGCTTTGACGGGTAAAATACTTCATCATTTTTGGGAATTCCATGTTACCCGAGAAGGCACGGATTTGGTTATTCAAGAGGCGTTATGTATAGGACCACTGCCTAGATCGACAAAACCGCGATCGGCTCGCGCTACAGGTCGCCCCAGAAGAGGGGGTCAGTTTAAGCACCGAAGCGTCGGTACTCCTAAACCAATTTTGTCGAGTTCTGGCTCACCTCGTCCCCAGATTATGCCTCCGAATCGGATGGAGCGCCGAAAATCTACTTCAGAATCTTGAAGTTGTGGCGATCGCAATTTGTCCAGGATTTCATCCTCCTTCCTTAACCGATGAGTTTCTGGAAGTGATGGATCTGCCGGCTCCAAGAATCCGATCAACTGGGTGTCCACTCGATGGAAAGAGCTTGTTTAAGGAGTGGGTGGACGCTTTCGGAGATCCCAGAAATTGTGAGTATAAAATCACGGTTATTAGCTATAGCGCTGGAGGAGTAGGGGCGATCGCTGCTTGTTGGCTCTGGCATCAAGCAGGGGGCCAGATTCAGTCCTTAATTGCTCTAGATGCCTGGGGTGTTGTGTTAATGGGACCCTTTCCTATTTATCGCCTCAGTCATGATTATTTTACCCATTGTAGTTCTAGTCTTTTGGGTTTAGGAGATGGGGGATTTTATGCCGATCCAGGAGTAGATCACTGGCAGTTATGGCGATCGCCCCATACTGCGATCGGTTATGGTCAAATATACGGCAAAACGTGGGAATTAAAAATGACTGCGGCTGAGTTTATCCAATCAGTTTGTAAGGGATAGGGAGATAGGGAAGAGGAGAGTTAGCATACTTTACTATTGCCTCAAACTATAACCTAACCGTCCTAACGTAACGAGTTCAATATCAACTACCAAAGGGGCAAAATGGGGGTAATGCTTTCCTGATTGGATTCCGATACTTTACTCCAATGGTGGGAGTTGATAGCCTCAGAAGCCACAGTTTTTACTAAGGTTGTCTGTTGAGGATCGATAATTTCAGACGATCCATCCCAGTCATTTTCCTGTTTTCCAGAGGAGATCGCTGGACTAAACCAAACTAACGCAGTACTGCCACTCGCTCCTAAAATAATCGCTAAGGGCACAAACTCACTCTTCACCACTTTTACAATCGGAATACAAAGAGCTAACATGACTACCGCACAGGGCCAAATAATCGCAGTAGCTGCAATTTTTGCCCCTCGACCTCCTGAATGACGCTCTACTCGATGCACTTGTTTAACCATTAACTGAGCCTCCAATTTAGGGAATAGGGAATGAATAAGCTGTTTAGTTGCCCAACAGAAAATCTTTCTACTGAAGACGTATACTATAGCAGTTGATAGCCCATACTTGACTATCAACTGTAATAAGGGGAAAACCCGTTTTTCTTGGATTATCTTTTGCGTAGCGCGAAGCGCTGTAATCTTCCATGTACCGTAATTTTTGGTCTCTTTGCTCACCTAACCGTTTGCTGAGAGTTGATCGCCGCATAGATCGATTCTGGACGTTTGGATTCCTAGTAGCAGCTCTGGTGCTATTTTTGATTAATCTAGGAGGTGTGGCCTTAAGAGATTGGGATGAAGGAACCATTGCCCAAGTTGCCCGCAATATTAGCCTCTCTTCTAGTTGGCAAGGTTGGTTATTTCCCACGTTATCCGGATTACCCTATTTTAATAAACCCCCCCTAGTGCATTGGTTAATTGCTCTGATGTATCAATCGGTGGGGGTGAATGAATGGGCAACCCGTTTACCTTCTGCGTTACTTACTGCTACCTCCGTTCCTATCTTTTATAGCTTAGGTTTGGAAGTGTTTCGACAACGGCTGCCAGTTATTTTTTCTACCTTAATTTATTTAACCTTATTACCCGTGGTTCGCCATGGCCGGTTAGCGATGCTAGATGGGCCAGTTTTATGTTTTTTGCTTTTGATGATGCTATTTGCTGTCAAGGGACGGCGTAATGTTCGCGATAGTCTCGGTTTGGGGTTAGGATTGGGTCTAATTGCTCTGACAAAAAGTATTTTAGCACTGTTATTGGGGGCGATCGCATTCCTGTTTTTAGCTTGGGATACTCCCCGTCTACTCAAGTCCGTTTATCTGTGGAGTGGGATCATCTTAGGTCTCATTCCAGTTGCGCTCTGGTACGGTCTACAACTGTTCCATTATGGAGATCCGTTTTTAGAAACCGGATTAGTGCATCAATCATTTAGTCGCATTTGGCAGTCTGTGGAAAATCGTTCTGGCCCCCCATGGTATTATCTGCTGGAAATTCTGAAATTATCCCTTCCATGGTTGTTGATGGTTATTCCCGGTTTAGGATTAGCTTGGCAACACCGGAGTCTGAGTTGGGGAAAATTGGTTTTAGTCTGGGGAGGGGTTTATTTTACAGCGATTTCTATCATGAGTACCAAATTACCTTGGTATGTTCTGCCTTTGTATCCCGCCTTAGCGTTAGCTGGAGGTGCGCAACTGACAGAATTTTGGCGGGCCTATTCCCAAGGTGTTCCGCGATTGAAATCGAGGTTTATTAAAAGCTTAACTGGAAGTTTTTGGGGATTAGCGATCGCCTCTTGGGGGGCTACCCTATATGTGATGATCGCTCAACCCGTTTCTAGTTGGATAATTCCTGCGCTCTTTGGGTCTATTGCCCTTACTTTGACAGTCGTTAGCCTTTTATTTCAACAGGGTGATTATCAGTTTATTGGGATTTTAGGATGGGGATTGTATGTGTCGTTGTTTCTATTGATGGCTTCTCCAATTTGGGTTTGGGAACTTGAAGAAGGATTTGCGGTTAAACCCGTGGCTGAAGTACTGATTGCCTATACTCCGGTGAAACAACCGATTATGACCAATTATCCCCATGGTCGTCCTTCTCTAGATTTTTACAGCGATCGCCGCCTGATTCCCGCCAATTTTGAGCAAATTCTCCACACTTGGTCTCAATACCCCCAACCCTATCTCCTTTTAGACAAAGCAGGATTAGAGGAACTCGAAGCCCGTTTTCCCCAGGGAGTCCAACGCTTAGGATCGGCAGAAGGTTGGACATTAGTCACCAAATCTTCAGCTTTTTTGGGTTAGGGTTCGAGTTCCAGTTGTGGATGTAGCGATCGCATAATTTGACTGCCTTGTTGCATCCAATGGGGAATAGGATTATCTAACTCTTTTAACCGTTCAGTGGCAGCTAAGGCAAAACTAAACAGTACAATACTAGCCATCACCGTGATCCAACAGGGGGGTTTAGCACTACCAAAATCTCTCATTACCCTCGCTAGGGGATGACTTTGACGGCGCAATAATTGACTGGAAATGAAGGGTTTCAACTTGAATGGATCGCGGACATAATGGCCACTCTTGCTGACCACTAATCGTTGATGACAATAGGGACAGATATACAATCCACTCTGCAACTGTCCTAACGGTAAGACCTGGACTTGATGACAAATGGGACAAGTCGAGGAGTGACTCTCAAAATTAAATGTATCTGCATTCATTGCACTTATGCGTTGAAAACCCTTTTTATTTTACCCCAGACCTAGGGAGAAATCAGGTTAAGAATCCTTACTCTTTTGAGGCGGTCTCCAGATTCACTCTGTTCTGGAGTCTTCTTCCTGCATTTCTCCCCTGAACCCGAATTCACGGGCGTGGATTCAGGAGGTTAGATTGCCCACTGGTTGCTCGAAAGGGAGAGCAAATACTTATTCTTCGGCGTTATCTTCACCTCCGATTTGCTTCAGATGAATATGTTTGCGACCTAAAGAGATTTCAAACTCATCACCCTGTTGCAGATTCATCTGCTTAGTATAGGCTGCTCCAATGAGTAAGTTGCCATTCGATTGAACCGTAATCCGATAGCTGGCACTGCGTCCGCCCCGTCCATTCGATGAGCTTTTCCCATCCAGCTCAATTCCTTCTGCATCGATCAATGCATTGAGGAATTTCATCATATTCACCCGTTCTACTCCACCTTTAGTGAAGGTACAGTAGCCACATGCTTTCGCTTTCTCTTCTTTACTCAGGTGGTCTAGCTCTTTAACCTTGTCAACTAACTCTTGACCGACTAGAGGTTTTGTTTTCTCTGCTTTACTCATTACTTAATGGCTCAATTTAGAACTGTTTTCAGTTTAACTGATATTTGCCGAAAAAAAAAAGGTTTTTCTTTCCAACGGCTAGTAACAATATATTACAACACCTGGCACAAAAGTTGGCCCATGTCAGAATAAAATCGTGACCTCAGACAACCGAATGCTAAGTAAGCGATTGTGAGGGTTTCCATGGAGGTCATAAGTCACCCCATCCGATTAATAGATTGCCCTAAAGATGAAGTTGACAACCCGGGGTCATTATAGTGTTAAGGCCCTGTTAGATTTAACCTTACAACCCGGCTATGGCCCATCATCTGTCCAGGCGATCGCCACTCGTCAAGATATCTCGGCTGCCTATTTAGAAAAACTCTTAATTCAACTGCGAGAAGCAGGCTTAGTTTATTCGGTTCGAGGGGCACAAGGAGGCTACGGTTTAGCCCATCAACCTGCCCATATTTCTCTGGGGCAAATCCTCGAAGCAGTCGGTGAAAGCTTACCTTCTCTAGCCAATCGTCCTCCCGATAGCAATCAAGTAGAAGACTGGGTAACCTATAGTTTATGGAATCGCCTCCATCAAAAACTTAAAGAATCCCTGTATACTATTTCCCTAGAAGATCTCTACTTCGATGCTCGTAGTTGGCAAGCCTCCCAAGGAGAAGCCAGTAATTTTGTGGTTTAGGGCAAAAACTTATGGTATTCTTCTGGCCCCAGATCGCTTTAGCGATCGCCTCAATTCTGGATTTTGCGATCGGCGATCCTTGGCATTGGCCTCACCCCGTTCAACTCATGGGAAAACTGATCGCTCAGGGCACAGAGTTTATCCTTAAATCTTTCCACTCTCCCCAGAGCCAACGGTGGGCAGGAGTTATCCTAGGGCTTACCGTCATAGGCGTGGCGGTTCTAGTTAGTGATAGAATCATCTGGCTGGCTAACAAGGGTCATCCTCTCCTAGGAATTGGTCTCGAAAGCATACTTTTAGCCAGTTGTTTTGCGGGCAGAAGCTTACACCATGCTGCCCTGGATGTCCTCAATCCTCTACAAGCTGGAGATCTCCCCAGCGCTCGCCAAAAGCTCAGTTTGTATGTAGGTCGAGATACCCAAACCCTCGATGAACCAGAAATTCTTCGGGCCGTCCTAGAAACGATCGCTGAAAATGCCATTGATGGTGTGACAGCGCCTCTCTTTTATGCTATTTTGGGCAGTCTAATTCCCGGTTTGGGAGGACTCCCTCTGGCGATGGGG
This sequence comes from Roseofilum reptotaenium CS-1145, assembly GCF_028330985.1. Lineage (NCBI taxonomy): Bacteria > Bacillati > Cyanobacteriota > Cyanophyceae > Desertifilales > Desertifilaceae > Roseofilum > Roseofilum reptotaenium. Next base: position 51,320 of record NZ_JAQMUE010000088.1, read on the forward strand.
TATAAGGCTGCCAGTACCTTAGATTCGATGATTGGTTATCGAGAATCTCCTTACTTATATATCGGTTGGTTTAGTGCCAAGCTGGAAGACTTACTAACTTGGCTTCCCTGTCGCTTAACAGTGATTACTCTGGGTCTATTATCCGGTCAATTAAAAAAAGTTTGGGTTCTGTGCAAACGGGATGCAGTCCATGACCCTAGCCCTAATTCTGGCTGGAGTGAATGTGTCTATGCAGCCATTTTAGGAGTGCAATTAGGGGGAGTCAATCGCTACGGCTCAACGATCAAAATCAAACCCCTTTTAGGCGATCGTATCCACCCCATTACCCCCACTTCTATCCGCCAAGCCCTAAGCCTAACTCGCCATTGTTTTCTCATTTGGTTAGGGTTAGGGATTAGCCTGGGATTACTCCTCTAGGATTGGGGATTAGACCTCTCCTGAGCGACCGGGTCGATCGCCCTCGCTTTTTTCCGGTGAATCAACGATAATTAGAAGAGAGCTTCCCCGAAACTTGTCCGAAGTACTCCCTATCTCGGTGCAATTATGGCCACTCAAATTGTTGAAATTCTTGATGCTGACGAAATTCGTCGCACCTTAACTCGGTTAGCCTCCCAAATTATTGAAAAATCAGGGGAATTATCCCAAATCGTGCTATTGGGTATCCATACCCGTGGAGTTCCTTTGGCCCATTTAATTGCTGAACAAATCACGTTGCTCGAACAAACTCCGATTGCGGTGGGAGCATTAGATGTGACATTTTATCGGGATGACTTGGAGCAAATTGGCGTGAGAACGCCGGCAAAAACGGAAATTCCCCTAGATTTATCGGGGAAGATCGTCGTTTTAGTTGATGATGTCATCTATAAAGGACGAACGATTCGAGCTGCTCTGAATGCAGTCAGTGATTATGGAAGACCGGCAGAAATTTGGTTGGTGGTGTTGGTGGATAGGGGCCATCGCGAACTGCCTATTCACCCCGATTTTGCGGGGAAACAGTTGCCCACCTCTAGGGAAGAAAAGGTGAAAGTTTACTTAAAAGAGGTGGATGGCCGGGATGCTGTAGAATTACAGCGCTTCGAGCTGTAATGTCATCAGTTACAGAAACTAAACCCTATAAATTACAGAATCTTCTCCAGACCATAGACCAGAGTTTTCAATTCTAAGACTTTACGAATAGCTAACAGAACGCCAGGCATATAGCAAAGGCGATCGCTGGTATCGTGGCGTAAGGTATATAATTCTCCAGGGGAACCGAATAAGACTTCCTGATGGGCAATTAACCCGGGAAGGCGCACGCTATGAATCCGAATATTCTCATCCGCTAAACCACCCCTCGCTCCCGCTATATTTTCCTTCTCCTTGACCTTGGGAGGATTATAGGATTTACCTAACTCACCTAACAATTGGGCCGTTTTTATCGCTGTTCCACTGGGAGCATCCGCTTTCTGGTCATGATGGAGTTCAATAATCTCTACATGGTCAAAATATTTTGACGCTTGGATGGCCGCCTGTTGTAATAGAACCATACCAATAGAAAAATTCGGAATTACTAAACACCCCGTACTGGCTTTATCGGCAAATTCTGCTAATTCCTGGAGTTGTTGGGGACTCAGACCGGTTGTCCCGACCACAGGACGAATACCATAGGCGATCGCACTGCGCACATTTTCATAGACCGAATCCGGGTGCGTAAAATCTACCATCACCCCCAACTGACTCTCTTGAGTCGCATAGGCTAACATCGACTCCAACTGATTCAGAACAGGGACTTCTAGAGGGCCACATCCAGCTACTTCTCCTACATCCTTGCCATTATGATCCGGATTGAGATCCACCCCCCCAATCAACTTCATATCTTCAGCTTGGGAAACAGCCTTAATGACCTCTCGGCCCATTTTCCCGGCTGCACCATTGACAATTACTGGAATCGGCCCATCGCTCATCATCAACTCCTGAATCATAAAACAAACAAGCACAATTGGCAGATCACCCCTTGGCGTTAAGTCCTCTAGAAAGACACAATAGAACAGTTAGGGGATCAGAGGCTTATCCTATCATGACCCTTGACATTCCAACATAGATCAACTGTCTTCTTCAGATGATCCGGTTCCGTTGGCAATCTCCTTGGAGAGAGGATAATAACAATCTTTTATCTTTGACTAAAACTTAAATGGACTTAGAGATCTATGACCCTCAGCCATCATAAAATCTATTATCATAGCTCAATATTAGAACAAATCTCAGTCCTAATCTGAGCGGATGTAACGATACTTCCTCGCCAAGTAAGTTTCTCCATCTAAATCTAATTGCTAAAACTCCAGATGTGACAGGGTGCGACAAGCAGCAAGACGGTTTGCCGCTGATGCCAACCATACCAACCATAAAAACATGATGCACCGTTCCTTACAGGTACCTGTTCATGTCGGACTCAGTCCGAAACACCAGCCGATGAGAGACAAGGATAAAACGAAAGAAGAATTGGTACAGGAATTAGTCAGCCTGCGCCAGCAAGTCATTAACTTGCAACATCAACTGCGGTCAACTCAGGCTGACTGGGAAAGCCGATGGGAAAAAACAGAAGCTGAACTCAAGTCTGAGGTAGAGGCTCGTACGGCAGCGCTCAAGGAGTCTAACGATCAGTTTGTAGCAGAGATTGCTGAACGCTATCAAGCCCTTCATGCCTTGCGCACGGCTAAAGATCAATTAGAAGCCATCTTAGAAGCGGTACCAGGAACGGTCTCTTGGATTAGTCACGATCTGCGCTACCTGGGAGTCAATCGTCATTTAGCAGAGATCTTTAATTTGCCCCCAGAAGAATTTGCTGGCAAACCCTTGGGCTTTTTAGGGAGTAGTGATGGCTTCGATCAATTTGTGCAAGATTTCTTTGCCAGTGATACTCAGGAAGCCTTTCGGGAAGTGGCGATGCGTATTAAAGGAAAGCATCGAATCTTCTTGATTGTGGCCCAAAAATATGATAAGAATAAGGCCGCTTTTACAGTCGGAATTGATATTACCGAACGCAAAGAAGCAGAAGAAGCTCTACGCGAAGCAGAAAATAAGTATCGGAAAATTTTTGAAAATGCAGTAGAGGGCATTTTTCAGACCACTCCCGACGGGCGCTATTTGAGTGCTAATCCAGCTTTAGCTCGAATTTATGGATATGGCTCCCCGGAGGACTTGAAAAGTACCCTTATTGACGTTGAGTCTCAGCTTTATCTCGACCCTCAACGACGACAAGAATTCATTAATTTGCTAGAGCAGTACGATTCTATTGTGGGGTTTGAGTCCCAGATTCGCCGGTTGGATGGCAAATTAACATGGATTTCCGAGAATGGGCGATCGGTGCGGGATAAGGCGGGTAATTTGCTTTATTACGAGGGAACGGTTGAGGATATTACCGAGCGCAAGCAAGCAGAGGAGCAACTCCGACGGCTGAATGAGGAGTTAGAACAGCGAGTTGAGGAGAGAACGGTTGAGTTAAAGCAGGCGATAGATCAGTTAACTGTGGAGGTGGCAGAACGGGAACGGGTAGAAGCGGCGCTTCGAGTTTCTGAGGCAGAACTTCGGGCATTGTTTGCAGCAATGACGGATATTATTACCGTTTTTGATGCCGAAGGTCGATTTATGAAGGTGGTTTCGACAAATTCAGAAACCTTATTTAGTCCAACCACCGATCGCATCGGGAAAACGGTACATGATGTGTTTCCTCCGGAGCAAGCAGAAATTTTTGCCCATCCAATTCAGAGGGTGGTGGAAACTGGGCAAACGATGAATTTAGAGTATTGTTTACCAGTTTCTCTGATGCCAGGATTTGTAGAAGAAAATCAAGAGTTTCTTTCTCAGGAGGTGGGAGAGACTCAGGACAATGAGGTGTGGTTTGCCGCGAGTGTTTCCCCGATGCCAGATAATTGCGTGATTTGGGTGGCTCGGAATATTACGGAACGCAAGCGAGTTGTGGATGCCATGCGGGCGGCAGAAGAAAAATATCGAAGTATTTTTGAGAATGCAGCCGAAGGTATTTTTCAACTGACTCCAGATGGATGCTATTTGAGTGCTAATCCAGCTCTGGCTCGGATGTATGGTTATGCGTCTCCAGAGGAGTTAATGGAGCGCTTGCGAAACGTGGGGACTCATCTTTATGTCGATCCAGGTCGTCGGGAAGAGTTTATGAGGTTGATTGAGCGGGAAAATGGGGTCTCTCATTTTGATTCTCAGGTGTATCGCCAAGATCGCAGTATTATTTGGACTTCTGAGAATGCTAGAGCCGTTCGCGATGAGCAAGGAAATTTATTGTTTTGTGAGGGAACAGTAGAGGATATTACAAAGCGGAAGGAGGCAGAAGCTGCCTTAAGGGCAGAGCAGGAGAAGTCGGAAGATTTGCTCTTAAATATCTTGCCCGGAGCGATCGCCCAACGGCTGAAACAGGAAGAGAAAAATTTGATTGCCGATCGCTTTGATGAGGTGACAATTTTGTTTGCTGATATCGTGGGCTTTACCCGCATGTCTTCAGGAATTTCGGCAACAGAGTTGGTCAATTTGCTCAATGAAATCTTTTCTCAATTTGATAAATTGGCGAAAAAACATCAAGTGGAAAAGATTAAAACGATTGGGGATTCTTATATGGTGGTCAGTGGGATTCCCATGCCCCGTGAGGATCATGCAGAGGCGATCGCCCAAATGGCCTTGGATATGCAACGGGCAATTCCTCGCTTTCGTCAACCGAATGGTCAACCCCTTCAATTGCGAATTGGCATGAGTACAGGTCCTGTGGTGGCTGGGGTAATTGGGATGGCTAAGTTTATTTATGATTTGTGGGGAGATGCGGTGAATGTGGCTTCGCGTATGGAGTCTATGGGCATTCCCGGTAAAATTCAGGTGACTGAAGCGGCCTATGAACGGCTTAAACATCGCTATTCATTTGAAAAGCGAGGTGAAATTGAAGTGAAGGGGAAAGGGATGATGACGACCTATTGGTTGACGGGAACTGAGCTTTGAAAACCTATCCACGCTTGGGATTGGATGTACAATGGCCAGATCTGATGGGTGGATTGGTTAGGGGTTCACAGTCGAGATTAGAATTAGAAGGGGCGATCGCTTCCCATTGGCCCCCTTCCCGTTCTGTTCAAGTCACCCTCTCCGTTAGAACAGCGTTCGATTTGCTCTTGCAAGCACTGGATTTGCCTCCAGGGACCGGGGTGCTCATGAGTGGGGTGAATGTACGCCACATGGTTGAGATCGTTGAATTTCATGGCCTAGTTCCCATTCCTGTCGAGCTAGACTTAGATACCTTAGCTCCTAATTTAGACCATTTCCGCCGCCTCATTTCGCCTCAGACCCGTCTATTTGTGATTGCCCATTTGTTTGGATCAATTATTCCTCTCGCGCCGTATATTGCTCTGTGTCGCCAGCATCAGATTATTTTGGTGGAAGATTGTGCCCAAGCTTTTGCTCAGTCTTATTATTTGGGGGATGAACAAGTAGAAGTGAGTTTATTTAGTTTCGGCCCGATCAAGACTTGTACGGCATTGGGGGGTGGTGTGGCGATGGTTCGTGATTACGATCTAGCCAATAAAATGAGAGAAATTGGCGATCGCTATCCCCTCAAAGGCGATCGCTGGTACAGACAACGCCTGATCAAATATTTGGCGGTTAAAGCGATCTGTGACCCTTATCTGTATAATGCTCTGGTGCGATCGATACGGCTTCTAGGTAAAGATGTAGATCGGGCGATCGGATCGAGCGCCAGAGGGTTTAGAGCTGGAGAACTCATCCCCCAACTCAGGCAAAAACCCCCTCAACTGTTATTGCAATTTTTGGCTCATCGGCTGCAAACTTGTCCGAGTTATGGCGATCGTATCCTTAGAGCAAAAAGGCTTTTAAGTCAACTCGATAGCTCGATTATCTGGCCTGGATATCGTGCTATTCAACACTCTTTTTGGGTCGTTCCGATTCAAACTTCATCGCCTAAGCTTTGGATGAAAACACTGCGCGATTCTGGCTTTGATGCTACTCGAGGAAATACGAGCTTAATTGCCATTCGGACACCGGAAGGAAGCCCATTACCCCATGCTCAAGAACTAATGCAAACCCTACTATATTTACCCATTTCTCCTGCATTACCGGCTAGTGAGGAGCAGCGATTAATTCAACTGATTAACTCCCTTGCAGTGCTTTACTCTAGAAAATAGACAATAGCTTGTATTAGTTAGGCTCCAAGGCTTCAAGCTGTACTCCTCCAGAAGAGAGAAATTCTATAGCAGAGAAAGAGAGTTAGGACATTTTCTATTGCCTATTGCCTCAAACCATAACCTAGCGAAGTTGACACACTCTTTGTAGGCGATCTCCTTCAACCACAAACACATTACACTGCACTTGATCTTGCTCAAGCCGCTCTAGTAGGGACATTGTCGGCTGATCGGATAAAACGCGATCGGATACCAGAGGATTAAACACGGTAGCCATCAGGGTTGAAAAAGTTAAAAGAACAAAACTCACGTTCATCGGGTCAAATCTCCGTTTGCTGCTTTAGCTAACTGTCTGCTCAATTCATCTGGGATTCCCCGGATACTATCGGCTACCTCTTAGCTGTTATAATCCAATTCTGGAAAAAAAACAAGCGGAAACACGAATAGACTATTCCAGAATTGTAACCGTCTACTCTTAGGCGATCGGGGGGTTAGCTTCGGTATTTTCTTAGAAGCCCCCCAGCTAACGAAGTTCCCGTCCGAAGGGAAACAAGGCTAAAGGAATTAACTTAAAGTGCTGTTGGGCAAAAGGAATCCCAATAATGGTAATAAACAAAAGTGCCCCATGGAGGAGGTGAGAAAGGGCAATTTCCCAACCAAAGCAAACCACCCAAATGATATTCAAGATCGTGGGAATTATCCCAGATGCACCGGGACTCACTTCGATCTCTTTACCAAACGGGGTAAAGGTGGCAAAACCAATTTTCATGGTTTGTAAACCGAACGGAATTCCGATAATGGTTATACACATACCCAGACCACCGATAATATAGCCCAATCCAGAGATGAAGCCACCACAAATCAACCAGATCAGGTTACCTAAGAGTGTCATAACTGGTTTATCTCCTGTTGAAAGACTAAATGGGTTGATTGTATCAAACCTAGAGTGCGATATTTAATAATATCAAGAAGGTTTGAGAGGATTAGGGACGATCGCCCTCTTCTGGGATGCTGATGCCATATTGCTGACATTGCTGGAGGAGTTCTTGGATGTAGCGATCGCGCAAGTTCTGCGGTGCAATAATCTCACAGTTTTTCCCGTAGGGGCGAATATCGCGCATAAACCAGAAGCTACTATAGATTTTCCGTATGACTTGTCGAGTGGGTGGATCGCCTTCGAGGTTACCCACAAATTGATCGCCGGGTTTGCTGCGGTATCCAAAGGCTAATCCTCCAGATAGGCACAGTTCTACGGTGATGTATTCTAAGTCGGGTTGCCATTTTTGATTGACAGAAACTACGGCAGCTTCTTGGATGCGCTCTAGCAGCAGGCTCCAATTGTGGCAGAGTTCTTTGATATCGTAATTACCCTCAGTTTCTTGGCAACGACAGAGCAGATATTCTCGTTTTTCAATGGGGATAATGCGAGCATAAAGGACAGTGTAGTGCCAGGGGCGATCGGCGGCATCTCGGTAGGAGAGACGGAAGGGTTGTTGACGGTGGATGAAGGTTTCAATTTGTTCTCTCCATGCGGGAATGGGAGCGTTTAGAAAGGCTTCGATTTCTTGTCTGAGGGGAAGCGAGAGTTCGCCGCGATCGCACAATATTTGGGCAATTTCTTTGGCTTCTAGCAGTTTTCCATAATCAACCAGCAGATTTCTAACCCGGTTGAGCAGTTCTATTCTCTCGCGTAACCAGTCGTTATTGGGGGCTATGCGGAGCTGTTGGCGGGCGATCGCCGTAATGAGTTTAGAGATATTCGGCTTTTCTCCCCAAGTCATGCCGAATTCTCCCGCAAGTTGCTCTAAATGGGCTTTGTCTCGTTCGGATACGGATAGAGTTATGGATTGACCTTTACGACTCATATTTGTACGGACACTTTATGGGTGCAATTATTGATTTTCTCTATTTTCAGCACTATTATGGGAGATATCAAGCAGTTACGGACACAAAAATATGGAAATGAAGGAAACATTAGGCGATCGCGCCTAGGAAAAGTCCTTTTCCAGTGACTTGTAGAATAGTGAGTGTGATGAGTGAAGAAGCAGCGATGAAAAACCATTTTTACTCAAGGCAGTCAACCCATGAATGAGTATGCCATTACCCTAAAATCTGTTTATTCTTGTCCAGCAACGGAATCCATTGACAAGATTAAACTCCCGAAAAAGTGGCGATTATCTTGGCATCAGTTGGAGACGTGGAAAGCGCTACAAAATCCTGATATTGATGTGGTGTTTAATACGGCGATGACCGGAGATGGCAAAAGTTTAGCCGCCTATTTATCGAGTTTGCAAAGTAAAGAATATTGTATCGCGCTTTACCCGACCAATGAATTAGCGAGAGATCAAGAGAAGCAGGTTCAAGACTATATCGCCAAATTCCAACCGCACAACGATCTGCGTGTGGTGCGGTTAAGTGGGGCAGAGTTAGAATTGTATGCCGAACAAGAGGGTTTGAAGAAAGCTGGGGCGATCGCCACTCGCATTACGCAATCTGATATTATTTTAACTAACCCAGATATCTTTCACTATCTCCACCGAGGCGCATATCTCACCTCGAAAGACAGTCCCGATCAATTATGGCAAAGACTCGATAAAAACTTTGACTTATTTATCTTTGATGAATTCCATGTTTTTGCCGCTCCCCAAATTGCCAGCGTCATCAATACTCTACTTTTAATTCGCTGTACTAACCGCCGCAAAAAGTTTTTATTCCTCTCAGCTACACCGAATTCAGAGTTCAAAGAAAAATTAAAAGATGCTGGATTTCGTTGCCATGAAATTAATCCGATCGACGAGCATAAGTATCAATTTCCAGAGACTCCAGAGGAAGCGCAAGCCTTATCAGAACAAGAGTGGCGTAGAGTTACGGGAGAAATATCGCTGAACTTTATCCCGTTGGAATCATCAGGGAATTCTTCAGAACAGTGGCTAAAAGACAACAGCGAGTTGATTGTCCAACAGTTTCAGGATAAACCAGGGAGCAAAGGGGCAATTATTCTGAATTCCATTGCCGCAGTCAAGCGACTCACTCCATTTTTTAGTAACTTGCTCTCTCCTTACGGCTTAGAGGTTGGCGAAAATACCGGCTTATCGGGAAAACAAGTTAAAGCTCAGTCTCTCTCGGCGGATCTGGTAATAGGAACCAGCACCATTGATGTAGGGGTAGATTTTAAGATTAACTTCCTGTTGTTTGAAGCGGCAGATGGGGGTAATTTTATTCAGCGTTTGGGACGATTGGGACGACATCAGGGTTACGATCGCGAGGGAAACTATATCCCGTTTGATGGCTTTACGGCTTATGCTTTGGTTCCCCAGTTTTTCGTTGAACGACTGTTTAGTGGAGAAACTGCACCATTAGAACCAGGACAACGTTGCGATCGCCCCTTTTTCCACCAGCAGATTACTGACAACTATCGCCAAATCAATGACTTTCGCGGTTACTATTCCCGGTGGGGTGCGGTGCAGTCGATGGTTTTGTGCAGCCAGTTGAAGCATCATAAGACGATTAAAGCCGTTTACAAAGAGAGTGCGGAAGCCTTTGAATCGATATCAGAACAGATTTTCAAGACTCGTCTAGTCAAGTTATATGGTTTAAGTAAAAAATGGGGAAGAGAATGGCAAGAGCTATCCGGAAATAAGACAGGAAATCCAATTTTAGAAGATGCGGCAAGTTTCCGGGGTTCGAGTAGCTTGCAATACGGTTTATACGATCTGACGGAAACCCATGAGGCGGATCGGTTCAAAACCTACGAGTTACCAGGTATTTTGGGAAATTTGGATGTGGAAGTGATGACGGAGAAGGCGTTTATGTATTCGCTTCGGGAAACTGGCGATCGCCTCAATACCGTAATTCCCAAGGGACAATTTCAGTATTGCTTGGGATTTATGAAACTGCACGCTTATCGGGAAGAGCGCCTCAACTGGCGGTTTATTTATCCCGCAGAACTGCAACCGGTAGCAGATGCGTGGAAGGTTCAGGTATTGGTGGGGTTGGAAGTTTGGCAACCCGAAAATCCTTGGATCGATGGCATTAATAACCGTCTGAAGCGTCAGGGGTTGGTGAGCTATGTGTTGCGTTTTCCAGTCGGTGAAGTGCGATCGCGCCTACGGTTACCCATGCATTTCCAGATTTATCCCATCAGCGATGCCAACAGTCTGCTCGATCCTACCGCACCCTATTCTATTGCCTTCGGACAATCGGCACTACTGATAGATACTCTCGCGTACACCTTAAAGAGCAAAGGAGATGAAGAATGGATAGTTTAGAGTTCCAATCCCTCAATCGCAATCAGTCAGTTAAAAGAGAAGATTGCTGAAAGCCTTGATTGTAAATCAATCTTAGTCCATTCATAAGGAAAATCATATAAAAAAAATGACTAATCTTAAGAAACTGCTTGAAGTACTGCACGATCATCTGTGGCATTCCAGTGATGAACTTGCTGACAAAGTAACCTGGCGCTTTGGACATACTATTCATGAAGCACGTAAAAAAGGCTACTCTATTGAGGCACGGAAGATTCGCCATAATCAATACGAGTATCGGATGTTAACAAAAATCCAAATATTGGATCAAAAATCAGAGCAGGTATCCGCGAAAATTCCTTATCTGAAAATGCTAGTTTTATTTGGTTCTCGCGCTAGAGGAGACAATCAAGAAAATAGTGATTGGGATTTTGCCGTACTCTACGATGAAGAACTCAGAGAACCCATCCTAAAACAAAATGCCTGGAGATGGTTAGAAGCTTTTCACATTCTCGGAGAAATCTTTGGATTGAACGACGATAATATGGATATTGTCGAACTCAATCGCTGTTCTCCCTTAATTGCTCATTATGTGGCACGAGATGGAAAAGTCATTTATGAGAAACTCCCAGGAGAGTTTGAAAACTTCCAGCGCCATCATCTCATGAGTGATGCAGAATTAAAACAAATGCGTCGCGATCTTCGGCAAAAACTCGAACGCTCTTTGCAGAGGAAAGGTGTATGACTGAAGTCGATCCTAATATTGTTTTAAGGAAGCTTGATTTTCTGGATGATTACCTTAATCGACTAGAGCCTTTGTGTGCTATCTCGCTAACAGACTATCTGGCTGATTCCAATACCCAATTAATGGTTGAGCGATTATTACAGCTTTCCTTTCAAGTCGCGATTGATGTTAATCGGTATTTGTTGAAGACTGTCAACCTACCACAACCGGAGAAGAATTTTGATACCTTCGAGGAAATGAGTCGCTGTGGTATTCTTACTCCAGAGTTAGCGAAAATATTAGCCCCATCCGGTAGCTTAAGAAATCGATTAGTTCATATGTACGATGAAATCGATCCGGTAAAAATCCACGAATGTATTCAACTCGCTCTACAGGAATATCCCAAATATCAAAGACAAATTCTCCAATACTTAGACACTCTAGAGGACGATCGTGGCTAAAAAACGTAAATCTGAACCGGAAACCCAACAACTTTCCTTATTTGATCCTGCCTGCGAACCCGAAATAGACGAAGATCTACAAGAGGGATGGGATTCAGAAGAAATCGATCTCGGCTTAGACAAAACGACTCGCGAAATTGCCTCACAACCGGCTGAACTGTTGACGCTGAAGCTACTCAAACAAGCCATTACAGCCGAAAATCCAGGCGATCGCATCATGGCTGATTTTGCCGAGTATGTGCTTCCCAATTTGCTCAAATATACGATTGGAGTTACAGCTAAAGGTGGGAAATATTTCGATCGCCTAGATGAAGAGCGCGAAGAAGGATACAATCGCCGCAATGCTGCCGATCAATCCTTGAACACCCATCTACTCAATGGCTTATTTCCAGCCAACTTAGTCGAACGAGAGCTGCAAAAACTGAATACCACCGTGCGCCGGGAAATTGATGAGCCAGAGCGCCGGTTACTGATTGCCGGATTTATTCTCCATGACTTTGAGAAATTTGCCGATGTGCCGGAAGATTGCCGGGATCTGCAAAAGGAGGAACATCGGCAAATCATTGCCCAGAAAATCGTCCAACTGGGATTAGATCTATTTTTAGATCCCGAAAATCCCCAGGGTTATCAAGACTATATTGATGATTTACTTTGTGTTGCCTATAATGCTCAGAGAAGATGGGGAACGAACTGGAATTTTTCCGAATTTGGGCTTAATCCGAGTTTACGCGATCGCACTCTCATTTGCCTAGCCGAACTTGCCTGTTTAGCTGACTCCCTTTCCTCCATTATCAAACATCCCCAAGATGCAGAAACTTCGCGCCTGCAACAACTCATTCACAGCCTCAGCGACGGAGAACTAAAGTTTACTTATCACAGCATTGCCGAAAACCGAGGCGTGCTAACCAATGTCGTCAATAACGCCTTAATGGAAGCTCATACTTCTCTAAATGCCTCCTCTCCCACGGAAGAGGGGGTTGGGGGAGAGGGTAACAATTACAAGCCCTTACTCTATCTTCCCACAGGAGTCATTTACCTTGCTCGTCGCAATGCTCCCCCCATTTCCAGAGCAGACTTACCCAACCGGGTGGTGGAGAAAATTAAAGCCTTATGTCGAAATCAATTAGTCCTGCGACAAACCGGATTTAGTCGCGATGGTAAAGGCATGAAATATGCCGATTATTACGAACAGTTTTTCGATATTGTGGGCTTAATGCAAGTGGCATTAAAGGCAACCTTACGAATTTTACATGATAAAAAGCCTTCCGTTGCCAAAAGCCGCAGCGAGAACCTCGTTAAGTTTCAGCAAAAACAGGTACTCTCAGCCGACTATGACTTTAGCTTCAGTGATGATATCAGATGCGATCGCCTCGCGGAATTCGGAGATGCCCTCACCCGCAAGATTTGGGGAGAGCAAGTCCACAAAATTGAAGCCGCTCGCAAAAAAGAGAAGGCATTACCCCCATTACCGAATCTCGATTTAGTGCATGAAGTCGCCAAATTTTGGCAACTCGAACAATACTTACCTCAAATTCGGGAAATTCAGCGCATTAACGAGAGCTTAAAAGCCTTAAAACTCAAAGGCAATACTGGAGGCGTTCCCTATGAATGGTATTTTCTCGCTGCCAAATATCTCCAACATCATCCCGGTATCGAAGACGTGCGCGAAACCTGCGAAACGGTGATTTCCCATATCGCCCAACTCATTAATCCCATTGTAGAGCAATATTCCTTAGCTGATGGTTGGGAAGATGTGCGCTTATGGGTGGAACAAGTGGTGATGTTACCCGATAATCAACCCCAGGAATTGGCACAAGCTGACATCTTTTTCAAAGAATTAGAGCATTACCAACTGGCGAAAAAACCAGGACGGGGAAAACAGCTCATTTGCTCCATTTCCCATTCTCCCTATAGCGTCAGCGAACAAATGGAATCAGCCGTTTTATTCACGCCCCAAGTCTACACCAATAAACAGATGTTAGGCGGCTCCAATGCCAAGCGCAATATCTCCAGTATTTCGGGCACAGAGATGATGCTCAGGCAAATTTTGATGAATCAAACCCAAGCCGTTGGCAAACGCTTTGAGGAGGGCAAATATCGCTATCTCTACTTCTATCCCACCTACTACTTCACCCCAGAAACCAACAAGTTTCTACATCAAGCTTACCGGAATATTGCCCAAACCCGATTTAATACGAGTCTGCGTAACCATTTTATCAATGATGACTTACAAGCCGATTTTAGCCGGGACAACTATCAAAGCGCCGATGTTTTTCTCATGGAGGAAGACTTAGCAACCAAAAAAGCCCTACCCGAAAACGATCCGAACCGCAAATTTGACCGCACCTTCAAGCTCTCCTATCCTGAAAATCAACCCCTCACGTTCTACTTTATGGCACTCCCTCCAGGACGAGATCCAACGGATACCGAATCCTGGGTAATGCCCACCTGGTTAGCCTTCGCGTTTCCCCTAATTTTAGATGTCAAAACCGTTGTTTCTGAATCTCCCATTCCCCCATTCAAGGATGGCGCAGAATTCGAGCAAACAGTTTTTCTCGATAGCGCCCCCCAAGCCTTCCAATCATTAGTGCAAGCCGATTATTTTCGTCTCGACTATATTCTCGAAGGCTGGAAAGAAAAGCACGGCAGAAAACTGTATCCTGCACCGCTTAAAGTCCTCACTGCTGCCTATGCCATTCACCTCGATGTTAACGCCAAACAAGGCAAAGGAAAATATGATGCCCACTGGGGTAAACTCTCGGAACTGGCGCGAGATTTACAAACCAGTCCTCTGACAGTTTTTAGTGCCCTGAACGCCTGGATACGCGGTCAAAGTATAGAGAATATTTCTATGAAAAGAGTCCGTCTCTATGCCTATGCCTTTTATCCCTGTTTCGATCCGTATTGTAGTTATGAAAATCAGGAGTTGATCGTGTCTGAAGAATCCCCCTTAAATCACCCCAAAAAACTCACTGAACTCTATCGCCAATTTTATCGCGCCAATAAGCGATACAATCCCAAAGCCAATGCCGTATTGAAACCCATTGATATTGCCTCGGAAACCATACTCAAAGCTGAATCTGCCGTCTTTCAAGGAGAAACCTTAGTTTTTGTTGTCGCGGCTGAGATTTATAAACTTATGGATCGGGTGCATAATTCTACGGCTGAAGGACGTTGGGTATTCAAAAACAGAGAAGAAGAACGCCAGAAAATATTAGAGTTTGCTGAATATTTTGTCGTCGAAGTTTTCGATAAATACTTTAGCGGCGATCGCGCTCTTTTGTCAGGACAACCAATTAACTTAATTCGAGATACTTGCGAATTTCTCTATCGCCTCGCAGATGACAAAGAAAACCAACAATATGAACAAAACAAAGAATCCTCGTAGGGGCGGGTTCTGAGATCAACTTTGAGATCCAGCAGAAAATTTTCTAAACTCGCCCAAACACACCCATTTTCACATTTATTAGGAGACCAAAACTATGTCATTTTTAACTACTGTCGATGCCAAATTTTTCCATGATGCTATTCCTTATAAACCCATGGGAAAATATGCTCACTTCCTCACCATCCGTGTCACCGAATCCTATCCTCTCTTTCAAACGGATGGCGAGTTAAATAAATCACGAGTTCGTGCCGGAATCCAAGATCAAACCCCCATTAGTCGCCTTGCCATGTTCAAGCGCAAACAATCTACACCAGAGCGTTTGGTGGGACGGGAACTCCTGCGAAACTACGGATTGATGACGGCTGAAGAGTGCGAGTACAATGTTAAATTTGCTATGAATAACCCCGACTGTATTATTTATGGATTTGCGATCGGTGATTCCGGTTCAGAAAAATCAAAAGTCGTCGTTGATACAGCGTTTTCCATTACCGATTTTACTAAATCTCATCAATCCTTTACCCTAAATGCACCCTATGAAAATGGAACTATGGCTTCTAAGGGAGAAGGTGACAGCAAACCTGGAGAAGTCACTAGTCGGATTAACCGACAAGATCATATTAAACCCCAGGTCTTTTTTCCCAGCATTGTCACCCTAAAAGATCCCACAGAAGCAGGGTTTATCTATGTCTTCAACAACATTTTACGCACCCGCCACTATGGAGCGCAAACCACTCGCACTGGACGGGTTAGGAATCACTTTATTGGTGTAATCTTTTCTGATGGAGAAATCACCAGTAACTTGCGGTGGACTCAATCCATTTATGACTTTTTGAAACAAGGAGAAAAATTGAAACAAGGAGATAAGCAAGAAGAATTTAACCCATTAAATGAGGATGATGTGATCGAAGCAGCTCAAGAAACTATGTCTACTTTAATGTCAGATGAATATCTAGTGCATCAAGATTACATTGGTGATCGCTTTGTTCCTTTGTTAACTGAAGTCAAAGAGATTATCGGCAATGAAGACAAGCTAAAAGAGTTGTTGGAAACCGCAAATCGGGAAGCTAAAGACTATGCTTCAAAATACATTAAAGGTAAGAAAGCTGCTGCTACTGCAAAATCCTAACAATCATGGCTTTTATTTATCACCTGCAACTGGAACTTCATGATACTCTCTATTTTGCTACTCGTGAAATCGGTAGACTGTATGAAACTGAACCGATTATTCACAATTATGCCCTCTGTTATGCTCTGGGATTGGTGGATAATCCTCAATATGCAACTACGGTTAATGAAACTGAGTCTTATCGCTACTTTTGCCGCCATCAAGTCCCCCAGTATAAGGAACATCTTACCCCTTTGAATCAACAGGGAATTTATGTGACTCCTGCTAGAGCAGTGCATTATCAAACTGTCCTGACGACTTGGAAATATGCTAATAACAACTACCATGTGGAGATGGAAAAAACAGCGAAAAACTGGCCCAGTTTTGGACGCAATAAGGAGGTTGCACCAGAGAGTTTATTTGAATGCTTTGTGATTACATCCAAGAAGATTAACCTACCGCAATGGAATCCTTCAAAAAAATGGTGGATTCGTTTGGGTAAATGGTTAAGTAAAGCAGAAGTCACTTGTAAAGATTTGCAAGAGGTGAAAGCTTCAGCTTCGGAACAAGAGTTTGTCTATCGCGATGCACTCAATCCTTTGGATGTGATGTTTTCCCACCAAGTCATCAGCTATGATGTGATTAACATGCCTCCAGTGAGTTTGATCCGTAATGTGCATTTGCGCGGTTCTTACTATCAGATTGAAATCCAGGCTCAATCTCGTAAGCTTAAGATCCCTGCTGGTATGGCTTACCAATTTGCACCATAAGCAAGATAAGGTTTAGAGAGCTAGTTTGGAAAATGTGAATCATGCATGATTGACTGGCTCTCTCTAACCATCGTTAACAATTGATGAAAGAGGGAAATATGACAATCTTAAAAGATGATCAAACCTATACCTTTAGTCAAATCTCTTCCTTGAGAATTGAAGCGAAAGATTTGGCTCATCAGTTGGGTTATGGGTTTCAGCGAGAATGGTTGAATTTACCCCAATATGAAGGTGCACTCGATCGCACAGAACAAACGCGATCGCGAATTGAAGAAGCTTTACCCTACGTCAGCTTATCCACGGAAACCGCACGGCGAGAGATTCTCATTGCTCCCATCCTCTTAGATGTAGTGCATTATACTAAATCTGAGTTAAAAATTGAATATGCCATTAAAGTGAGCGAGCAACTACAGGGATCTTTAGATTACTTACTTGAAGGGAAAGATCGCCTACTTATTGTCGAAGCGAAAAAAGAGGACTTAGATTACGGCTTTACCCAACTGGTGACTGAACTGATTGCCTTAGATCAATGGGAAAAAAGCACCGATCAAGACTGCTTTATAGGTGCTATAACGACAGGAAAAATATGGGAATTTGCTACCCTAGACAGAACGACTAAAACCATTCAGCAAGGATTAAATTCCTATCGAGTCCCTGAAGATCTCGAAACCCTATTGCGAATTTTAGTTTGCACTCTCATTTCCTAAATTACAACCTTCAAATCATGTCAACTTTAGAACCTAATCAATCTTACACTTTTAGTCAAATTTTTGGCTTGAGCATTGATCCCCAAGATTTAGCCGAAGAATTTGGTTATTCCTTAGAAAGATCCCGCCTAGATCTCCCCCAATACTCAGGAGAATTGGAGCTGCTCAAACAAACGCGATCGCGGATCGAGCGAGTTCTACCCCATGTCAGCTTAACCACCGAAACCTCCCGTCGGGAAGTCCTGATTTCCCATATAGTTTTAGACTTGGTTGAGTATACCCAAGCGTCGTTACGCATTGAATATCCCTTAAAAGTTGACCCACTGCAAGGGATTCTAGATTATTTGCTCAGAACCGAAAGTCAGTTATTAGTCATCGAAGCGAAAAAAGAAGATTTAACCTATGGTTTCACGCAACTGGTGGCAGAAATGATTGCGCTGGATCGCTGGGAAAAGACACCCAACCAGCCGATCTTGATTGGTGCGGTAACAACGGGCTTCATCTGGAAATTTGGGCGCTTAGATCGGGAACAAAAACACTTCCAGGAAGGGTTAGACAGTTATCGAGTTTTGGAAGATATAGAACCGCTCTTACGCATTCTTATTCGTACTCTTATCCCCTAATTTTACTATGTCTTACAGTAACTTCACTACCCTCGAAAGCGTGCAAACCCATCTCGATCTGCAACTGGAAGAAGATCGCAACCTGTTTACCGAAATTCCAGAAATTACGCCCTCTGACTATCTCCAGCAAACTCTAGATGAATACTTACCCTTAGCGACGGCGATAAACACCGAAAAAGCGCGATCGGAATTCTTAATTGCGCCCATTTTAGCCGAAGTTCGTCGCCAAATTCAGGCTCAAATTAGCCTATTTTCGGGAACGGAATTTGATGTTGATGGAGAACGGGAACTCCCTAGCTACTGCGACTACATCCTCAGTTGCTCCCCCGAACAATATTTTATCCGCACTCCCATTATTACCATTGTCGAAGCCAAAAACGAAAACATCAAAGGTGGACTCGGACAATGTATCGCTACTATGGTTGCTGCTCAACTGTTTAACCAACGGCAAAATCAAGCTTTACCCGCTATTTATGGTGCAGTTTCTACCGGAACCGTTTGGAAATTTATCATGCTCAAAAATAACCTTGCCTTCATCGATCGCCCAGAATACTACATCAACCAGATCGACAAAATCCTCGGCATCCTCCTCCATCCCATCCAAACCTACCTCAGCACCCAACATCCCTAATTTTGAATTGACATGCCCTACAGCCTCGTCCTCAACCTTGTTCCCCTCTCTCCCATTCCCCTCGGATACCTGAGCGGACGACATCTGCACGCTCTTTTCCTCAACCTGGTTAGCTCCGTCGATCGCACCCTTGGCGATCGCCTGCACGACTCCCAAGCAGACAAAGCCTTCACCCTCTCCCCCCTGCAAACTCGTCGCCACTTCAAAACCCTATCCTACGAATATCAGCAAGCTATCCCTGCTCAAACCGCCTGCTGGTGGCGGATCTCCCTGCTGGATGACGCGCTCTTCGGAGAACTCACTCAACTGTGGCTCCATCTCAACCCAAATAAACCTTGGCATTTAGGCCCTGCGGATCTGACAATTACCAGTATCCTCGCCTCTCCCCAGTCTACCCATCCCTGGGCAAACTCCTGTCCTTACGCCCAACTCTATGATGAAGCTTCAGAGAGCGACAATACCTTTCGCTTCTGTATTGCCACCCCCATGGCTTTCCGCCAAGGCAAATATGATACGGCGCTGCCCAGTGGCGATCGCCTCTTCGCCAGTCTGCGCCAACGGTGGAACAAATATAGCGGTATTGAGATGCCCGAACTGGTTCTAGATACCGTATTTCCTAGTTTTTTCCATATCGAAACGGCGATCGTTGCCGATAAACGCAGTAAATTTATCGGCTCTATCGGCGAAATTACCTTCCGACTTCTGGGCGATACCACCCCTACCACTCTCAAACACCTTAACGCTCTCGCGAACTATGCCCTTTACTGTGGAATTGGACGCAAAACTACCATGGGAATGGGCATGGCAAGACGGATCGCTAGGGTGGGGGGATAGGGGGATGGGGAGATGGGGCGATCTCCAATTAACAATTACCAATTACCAATTACCATGAACACTGAAATTCCCATATCTTCGCTCAATCAATATGCCTATTGTCCCCATCGCTGTTGGCGCATGTTTTGTACGGGAGAATTTGAAGACAATGCCTACACCATTGAAGGGACAACCATTCACGATCGCGTCCACACCCTCAGTCAAGAAATGCGCGATGAAACCTGGCAAGTTCGAGCCATTTGGCTCAAATCCGAACAGTATAACCTGATTGGCAAATCTGATTTAATTGAAGCCCAAAATGGCCAACTTTATCCCGTCGAGTATAAGCGAGGAAAAGTGGGAGACCATGAAAACGATGCCCTCCAAGTCTGCGCTCAAGCACTCTGTCTCGAAGAAATGACTGGCACTGCGGTTACCCAAGGCTTTGTCTATTATGCCCAATCTCACCAACGGCATCCTGTGAAGATTGATGATACTTTGCGGCAAGGGGAGATCGCCGCCATCCAAGCCATCCAAAACCTCTTTTCAGGAGACCACATACCCCAACCCAAATACAGCCCCAGATGCCGTGGATGTAGCCTGTATAGTGCCTGTTTGCCCCAAGCCACCAAAAAACTCAAAACCTATCAAGAAGCCAGGTAATAGCGCTTCGTGCTTTTTTCAAGGGAATAGGGAATAAGTAATAGGGAATAGGGAATAGGGAATAGGGAGTGGGAAAAGCATTTTTCTCCCTATCCCCCTATCCCCCCATCCCCCTATCTCATCTCATACCACAAACACTAACAAGGAGAAACCACCATGGGAACCCTTTATGTCACCCAAGAAAACGCCTTCATCGGGAAAGTAGATGAACGCATTCACGTCAAAGTTGAAAAACAAAAAATTGCCGACGTTCCTCTGATTAAAGTTGATGGAGTAGTGGCTTTTGGAGCCGTCAACTTTTCCCCTGCCCTAGCTGAAGAACTGCTCAACCGTCGCATTCCCTTTACCTTGCTCTCCTCCACTGGAAAATATCGCGGCTGTTTAGAACCAGAACTGAGAAAAAACATCTTTCTGCGCCAACATCAATGGGCGGCTGATGGCAACACTCCCCAAGCCATTCACTTGGTGCAAGCCTTTGTACGGGGGAAACTGAAAAACTACCGCACCACCTTACAGCGTAGAGGACGACGGGCGGACATTGATCTGAGCGAAGAGATTGAACAGTTGAAAGGTATTATAGGGGCGATTCCTTCGGAAAGCTTCGCTAACGCCACCACCGAGCAGATCAACTCCCTCCGAGGACTTGAAGGAGCCGGAAGTGCCGCCTACTTCCGGTGCTTCAAACAACTCATCCAAAACCCAGACTTCACCTTCACCACCCGCAACCGTCGCCCTCCCACCGATCCCGTCAACTCCCTACTCAGCCTCGGTTACGCCCTCCTGCGCCACGACATCCAAAGCGCCGTCAACATCGTCGGCTTCGATCCCTATCTCGGCTATCTCCATGTTAAACACTATGGTCGTCCTGCTCTAGCCCTAGACTTGATGGAAGAATTTCGCCCTTTAGTTGTCGATAGTATGGTTCTCGAAGCCATCAACCGTCAAGTTTTCAGCCCCAGCGACTTCACCCAACAACCGATCAGCAACGAAACCGCCCTCACCCGCGAAGCCCTGAAAACCTTCCTCAGCCTGTATAAAGACAAAAAACAATCCTCCTTCAAGCACCCTGTCATGAAAACCAAATGCACCTACCAAGAAGCCTTTGAAATTCAAGCCCGTCTCCTGGGCAAATACCTGATGGGCGAAACCGAACAATACCCTCCCCTAGTCCTGCAATAACCCCACCCATGTTCATCGTCATCAGCTACGATATCCCCGAAGACAAACGGCGCACCCGCATCCACAAAATCCTCAAATCCTACGGACAATGGATGCAATATTCGGTCTTCGAGTGTGAACTCAACCCAACTCAGTACGCCAAACTGCGCCAGCGACTGAGCAAAGTCATTAAACCTGACACCGATAGCATTCGGTTCTACTTCCTCTGCGGTTGTTGCCAAGGTAAAGTAGAACGCATCGGCGGTGAACAACCCCGCGACGACTCCATCTTTTTCGCCTAAAATCCGACGCTAGGGGGGTGTGGAAATCGCCCTTGAGTCCAAAAACGCTGTATCGCTCACCCAGTTCGCCTTACAGCGTTTTTGGGGTTTCAAGGTAGCGTCGGACTAGACAGGGTAAGGGTTTCAGCGCTTTCGACTTGCTTTTTACTCTCCAGTGAGCTACCATTGGACGTGTCTGTCGGAAATGTACCTTGAAAACCAAATATCATAAGGGTCTCAGGAGCCAGCAGTTGAAACCAACATAAATCCCTATGAGGGATTGAAACTCATATCGGGTCATCGTTGGATTCCAAATACGCGGGTTGAAACCAACATAAATCCCTATGAGGGATTGAAACAACAAAAAAGAAATATGTATTTCGCAAGAATACGGAAGTTGAAACCAACATAAATCCCTATGAGGGATTGAAACAACCCATAGCACAAAAGCCAGCCTCACCGCAGCGTTGAAACCAACATAAATCCCTATGAGGGATTGAAACTAAGGCAATTAGAATTATCCAGCTATTCAATCATGTTGAAACCAACATAAATCCCTATGAGGGATTGAAACTTGGCATAAGAGGCAATTACCCCCTTATTGGAAAGTTGAAACCAACATAAATCCCTATGAGGGATTGAAACATTGGCGGTAATGAAGGGCAGGAGGTAGGCTACAAGCCAATAGTTGAAACCAACATAAATCCCTATGAGGGATTGAAACTTTACAGAGGATAAGGGCTGGACGTACCAGGTGAGTTGAAACCAACATAAATCCCTATGAGGGATTGAAACTGGATATTTCAAGACATCCAGTAAGTGGGGACCCTTTGGGTTGAAACCAACATAAATCCCTATGAGGGATTGAAACGCTGATTACAAAGCTTTGATCAGCACACTGCCTTTAGTTGAAACCAACATAAATCCCTATGAGGGATTGAAACAGAGGCAAATCCTCACCCAAAACCCGATCCAAATAAAATTGTTGAAACCAACATAAATCCCTATGAGGGATTGAAACAAACTCGGGGCATTCCCAGATGGGGGCCCGATCGTTGAAACCAACATAAATCCCTATGAGGGATTGAAACGCCAATCAGCACCATCGAGATAAGCGGACGGAAATGTTATGTTGAAACCAACATAAATCCCTATGAGGGATTGAAACAGCAAAAAATTTATCGAAATGAATCGGCTGGCGTTTAAGGTTGAAACCAACATAAATCCCTATGAGGGATTGAAACAAGCATATCGTCAATAACTCGAATTATGGAGCTACAGTAAAGTTGAAACCAACATAAATCCCTATAAGGGAAAATTTTTCTAGCTCCGCTACACTTTTAATACACCTGCCATAAAAACCTTACTTTTTTTTTGCTATTTCACTACCTATGATATCTTCATTTTCTTTATGAAGCCCCGCTTCATAAAGAAATAGTATTAGAGTCTAAGGCTTCAAGCTGTATTCCATAGAAGAGAGAAGTGCTACAACCCACTCATGTACTGCGACAACAGCACAAATCGCCGTAAGTTGATGGTAACTGAAGATAAAACTCACTACCTTCATTTAAGGTGGAATGATAATTCAAAATACCTTGATGTTTATTGACCACAATTTGATAACTGGTTGCCAAGCCTAACCCTGTCCCTTTACCTACTACTTTAGTGGTAAAAAATGGGTCAAAAATTCGTTCTCTAATCTGATCCGGAATCCCCACTCCATTATCTTTGATTGTCACTTTAATTTCCCCGGAGTTGAGGACTTCAGTTCTAATCTCAATTTTCGGTTGTTCTAAATTTTGATCAGACCATTTCCCTTGTTGCACAGCTTCTTCAATAGCATCAATCGAATTGTTCAAAAGATTGAGGAAAACTTGATTGAGAAGCCCAGGATAACACTCAATCAAAGGCCACTCTCTATAGTCTCGAATTACCAAAATTTTTTCATCATTTACTTTTAGATTTAAACGGTTCACTAGAATACTCAATGTAAGATCTAAATGCTCATTCAGATTGACCAATTTACGACCTTCTTCATCTAAACTGGAAAAGGTGCGTAACCCTTTCACTAACTGTCGGACTCGCTCAGTACCTGATTTCATCGAATTCAACAACTTGTGCAAATCTGACTCTAAAAAATCCCAATCTATTTCCTCTAGTTTTTGAGTGATTTCTTCAGGGGGATCGGGCGTATAATCTTGATAAGTTTTAACCAGTTCTGTTAAATCATTAAAATATTGGTGGGCGTAAATTAAATTCCCATGGATGAAGTTCACAGGATTGTTGAATTCATGGGCAACTCCAGCGACCAACTGTCCCAAAGAAGACATTTTCTCCGTTTGAACTAATTGCGCTTGAGTCCATTGTAATTCAGCTAAAGTCACGCTTAATTCATGGGCATTTTTATCGGATTTTTCTTTGGCTTGACGCAGATAATTTTGTTCCCAGTTTTGCGCTCGCCAGACAACGAATAGCATCAACAAGACAACCGCAACGATCATGAATGCTAGAATATGTAAAGGTCGCAAATCTTGGTCAATATTTTGGCGGGGGATAACTAAAGCAATAGAAAAATTGGCTTCTTCTAGGGGCACATAGGCAAGATAGTATTTCCGATCCAACCAATTGACTAAATTAATTCCCTGATTCCCGTTAACCATTTGTTGTGCTAAGAGCCTTAATACTGGATCTTTATTTTTGAGTAATGAGGTGGGTTCATTGCTTTCAAATCCAAAGATTTCCAGATCGCGAGGAACAATGGGAACCCCCTGAGAATCGAGCATAAATGCATAACTGTTTGGGCCATAGGATAACTGCTCAATGACTTGTATTAAACGTTTTAGGGGAACTGGAGCAGCGATCGCCCCTTGTGACTGATAATCTAAAGGCGCATCTGGAGTGATCGGCGCAACAATCATAATCTGTAATAAGCCTGTGGAACGGGAAATCAGAGGATCGGAAACATTTACTTTCCCTTGCATGGCTCGCTGGAAATACAGGCGATCTTGAGCCTGATTCGTCTTCCCTTGACTGGTATGAAAACGTCCTGTTTTCTCAAAAAAGGCTCCAAGATTAAATGGCTCAATTCTTTCGGCTTCTTGGACTAAATAAGGCTTAATCTGATCCCAATCTAATGAGCGAGCCGTGGGACTATTGGCGATCGTTTCGACTTCTGTCTTGCGCTGACTAATCCATTGATCGACCTCTTGTACCCCATCTTTGACCTCTTTCAGGGCATGATTCTGAAGTTTCTTGAGCAGAGCCTGGTAAGCTCTCTGATAAGTGTAGTACCCAATAATCGTGGAACTGGCGATCGTCGCCATGACGATCGCTGAAATGAAAATACGATGCCTACTGATTGCCGATAATTTGATTGGAAAGCGGATCATAGTGAACATAGAGAGAATACTCCGCATCGCTGACGCGATCGCGAGCCATAAACGTTAATATACTTACCTTAGAGATTCATTTTAGACCTAAAATAGATCCACGTTGGGATTCTCCTGCGCCAACTGAGATTTCAACTGAGCCGCTTCACCACAACTTTTGGGAGTTGGAAACAACTTACCAGGATTCGCTAAACCTTGGGGATTAAACACACTTCTCACCCATTGCATCGTTTCCAAATCTACGGGTGTAAACATCTGTTCCATATAACAGAGTTTATCGGCCCCAATGCCATGTTCTCCCGAAATACTGCCCCCTACTTGCACACAGATTTTTAGAATTTCTCCTCCTAATTTCTCTACCGTTTCTAAAGCTCCAGGAATAGAATTATCGTAGAGCAAAAGGGGATGAAGATTTCCATCTCCGGCATGAAATACATTAGCCACCGGATAGCCATAGCTTTTACTCAGTTTCTCAATTTCTCCTAGAACATAGGGCAATTGAGTCCGGGGAATAACCCCATCCTGGACATAATAATCTGGTTTGATTTTACCCACCGCCGCAAACGCTGATTTACGACCTTTCCATAATTTTAGACGTTCCTCTGGATCGGTCGCTGTCTCGATCTGTCTGGCTCCATTTTGGCGGCAAATTTCGGCAATGCGTTTCGCATTTTCTGCCACTTCTACCTCTAACCCATCTACTTCAACTAAGAGAATAGCAACCGCATCTCTGGGATAACAATTGCTGGCCACCACATCTTCAACCGCATTAATGCTAAAGTTATCCATCATTTCCATACCAGCCGGAATAATACCGCTGCTGACAATATCAGAAACCGCAGCCCCTGCTGCTTCAATACTGGTAAAATCAGCGAGCAGGACTTGAATGGCTTCCGCTTGTTTAATAATCCGCAATCGAATTTCCGTGGCAATGCCTAGGGTTCCTTCTGAACCAACAAACAATCCTGTTAGGTCATATCCAGGCATTTCTGGTACTTCTCCACCCACATCAACGATAGAACCATCGGGAAGCACAAGTTTTAAGCCGAGAACGTGGTTGGTGGTGACTCCATACTTGAAACAATGGACTCCTCCTGAGTTTTCCGCTACATTACCGCCAATGGAGCAAATAATTTGACTGGAGGGATCGGGGGCATAATAGAACCCTGAACCACTGACTGCTTCGGTCACCCAGTTATTAATGACAGCCGGTTGCACTACCACTTGTTGATTTTCCAGGTCAATATCTAGGATATTACGCATAAATGCCGTAGAAATTAACACTCCATTTTCCACGGGTAGAGCGCCCCCAGAGAGTCCCGTGCCTGCGCCCCGTGCTACCCAGGGAAGTTGGTAGCGATCGCATAATTTGACGGTTTCTGCCACTTCTTCCGTATCGCGCGGCAGTAATACCAGTTTCGGCCGCACCCGATAACTGGTCAATCCATCACATTCATAGGTTAGAAGTTCTTCCTTGCGCTGGATGACGTTTCTACGGCCAAGGACTTGTTCAAAGTCGCGAATAATACGTTTCCAATCTGAGTTAGTGCGGGAGACTTGGGGGGGCGAACTGAGCATGGAGATCCAGAAAAAAAAGTCACTGTTTCTACTTTAACCAAGATCGAGGAGTTGTTGCTGCCTTAAAATAATTCTTTTGGTCTCTCTAGAGACTGTTGTCATCCGTGAAGCGATCGCCCTTTTGTCACGGTTTGAGATGCTGACGTTTCCGCGATTACCGACAGGGAACGGGGAAGAGGGAACAAAGTTAAGTCCTTTATTGATGCACCAGACACTGCCACTATACTCTATATAGCCTCTATTCCATCGAGGGATACCCCTCACCCCATAACTAAAATCACTAAATTAATAATGAATCATTTTCATAGAGTATGCCAGCAGAGCTATCCGTATTTAGCAAAAAGTGTACTCTCATTAACGTTATTAGGCAGTTTAAGTAATTGCACTATGGGCGAGACGATTACATCTGATGCCTATGACTCCCAATCTCAGATCGAAGATAGGGGTGACATTATTATGAGTTATGAGGAAACCGACGACGAAGTATGGGCAAATATCCGCACCGCATTGATTGAGACTGAGTTTTATGATGATCTGGCAAGTGATTTAAACGAAATGCTTGTATTTCCAACGGATATCACTGTTGTTTTCACCACTTGTGATGAAGCTAATGCTTATTACGATCCAAATGCAGTGACCATTACGATGTGTTATGAGTTGATCGATGAATTTCTCTCAATTTTTACAGAAAATAGTGAAACTGAAGAAGATTTTGCATATGCAGTTATTGATGCGAGTTTATTTACCTTTTTTCACGAACTCGGTCATGCTTTAGTCGATCTGTACGAACTCCCAATTATAGGAAAAGAAGAAGATGCTGTTGATACGTTTGCCACGATTATTCTCCTTGATGTTTATGAAGATGATGCGGGAGCATTGAGTGGGATGTTTCAGTTTGAAGCAGAAGCAGCAGAGGAAGCAGAAAATCTCGAAAGTCTTCCTTTTTGGGGCGAACATGCGTTAAGTTCACAACGTTTTTATGATACGGCATGTTTAATCTATGGTAGCGATCGCCAGGAATTTGCATTCTTGCCCGAAGAGGGATATTTACCAGAAGAACGGGCGGAAATATGCGAGGAAGAATACGAGCAAAAATCAGAGGCATGGGGCACTTTACTAGAACCTTTTTGGAAATGATATAACGCTAGGCAATAGGCAATTACAAGACTATCCTATTCCCTACATTCTTCACCCTGTGCATCACATTGGCAAATAGCCCTTAATCGAGTATACTGCCAAAAGCCAGCCAAATTATGCATATTCCATGGGTGAACCCTTAATTGAACTGCGCGGTATTTGCCAAACCTTTGGTCAAAGCAGGATTTTAGATAACCTTGACCTGACGATCTACAAAGGAGAAGCATTAGGGATTATCGGGCCCTCCGGGACAGGGAAGTCCACAATCCTAAGAATTATTGCTGGTTTACATCAACCGGATGCTGGCGAAATTTATGTCTCTGGACAAAAGCGTGAAGGGTTAGTGGGAGATATCCAAGACCCAATTACGATTGGTATGGTCTTTCAACAGGCTGCCTTATTTGACTCGTTAACTGTGGCGGAAAATGTCGGATTTCGACTCTATCAAGAAGGCAAAATTCCTCAGAAACACATCCGGGAAATGGTAGAAACAAAACTGGAATTAGTGGGATTATCGGGAATTAGCGATCGCTTCCCGGCTCAACTATCTGGAGGAATGCGCAAACGAGTCAGCTTTGCCCGAGCCATTATGGAAAATCCCCAAGATCCCCAAGACCATCCCGAAGTCCTGCTCTACGATGAACCCACTGCTGGACTCGATCCCATTGCCTCTACCGTAGTTGAAGACTTGATTCGCTCCCTCAAAGAGAAACAAGGAGGCTGTAGTACCTATGTAATGGTCACCCACCAAGAAAGTACCATTCGCCGCACCACAGATCGGATCGTCTTCATGCACCAGGGTAAAGTCCAATGGGATGGCAAAATTGAAGAAATTGATGACACAGATAATCCCTATATTCGTCAATTTGCCGCCGGGAGCTTAGAGGGCCCGATTCCCGTCATCAGTTAAGATAAAGCGGGTACGATCTTGTAGGGAAGCGAAAACCATCATGCGTCAACGGACAATTCGAGAAGGTTCAGTTGGGTTACTTATTTTAGTTGGGATGGGACTTTTTGGCGGTCTTATCCTTTGGTTACGCGGAGCAACTTTTGGTAGACAAATTTACTCCGTAATTGTCGAATTTGACAATACTGAAGGAATGCAAATTGGGGCAGAAGTTCGATATCGTGGGGTCGAAGTGGGTTCCGTGGCTGCCATTAATCCGGGATCAAATGGGGTTGATGTCACCCTTAATATTCATCAAGCAGATTTGGTGATGCCAAAAAATGCGCTCATTGAAGCCAATCAATCCGGTTTAGTTGGCTCCACGACAATTGATATTATTCCCTTATCTTCTGTGCCAGCAAATATGACTTCGGCTCAGAGTCAGGACTGCGATCGGACCGTGGTTATTTGCGAAGGAAGCCGACTTTCTGGCCAAATTGGAGTCAGCTATGTTGAACTCCTACGCAGGGGTCTAGATATGGCAGAACTCTTTAGTTCGGAAGAATTTTATGCTCGTCTGATGTCTACCCTGGACGGAGCAACATCTGCGACTGAAAATTTTACAGTTCTGAGCGCTGAACTAGCAGAACTAACGACCCTGGCTAAGGGAGAAATCAGTACGATCTCTAATGCAACTGAATCCGTAGGTGCGGCAGCGGATCAAATTCGTCAATCCACCCTGCAAGCAACCACCCAATTTACTGAAAGTAGTGCCCAACTGACTAGACAAGTGGAAAGCACCAGTGCCGAACTAAGAACCGCACTACAAAATATGAATGGTTTGATTGCCCAAAATCGCACCAATCTTACTAGCACCTTAGCGAATTTAGAGCGCACATCCGAGGAGATGAAAACTGCGGTATCTACGTTGACCCCAATTCTCACTCAAGTGCAACAAGGAGAGTTGATTAATAACCTAGAAACGCTTTCAGCCAATGCTGCCCAAGCTTCTACCAACTTAAAAGATTTATCTGATGGCATTAACAATCCTACGACTTTGTTGATGCTCCAACAAACCTTAGATTCAGCTCGCTCAACATTTCAAAATGCCCAAAAAATAACCTCAGATATGGATGATTTGCTCGGCGATCCCCAATTTCGCCAGAATATTCGTAATTTGGTTAATGGTTTGGGTCAATTGGTTTCTTCTACAGAACGTTTAGAAGAACAAGCGGAAATTGCCCAGGTTTTAGAGCCGATTAAAACCCAAATGCAATCTCCCAAGTTTCAGCAACAGTTGCCACAAGTTGAGGCATTCAATGCTCCAGAGTTAACGGACTGGAACATAGCCCAGGATATGGATTCTAATATCAAAGTGGATTTTAAGATTGAACCGAAAACCCTCTTTGAACTGAATCCAGAGTTTCCCTCTGCGGATTTTTCCCCTTCCACACCCTCGCTTGATTTTAATCCATAGGGAGATGGGGAGATGGACGACACAGAGACACGGAGATACAGAGATTCCCTATTCCCTAGCGCACAGCGCACAGCCCTCTAACTCCAATCCTCCTGTTGATTGTTTCCTCGTTTATACACCAATCCTTGGATATGAATGGCACGGGTTCGCTCAAATAAGGCTTCCTTATTCAAGTTCCACTGTTGCATGGCGCGGTTTAAATCCTGTTGTAGCGCTCTAGCACCTGGAAAATCTTGGTAACGAATTCTCAAACGCGCTAATTCTACTAAATGAAAATCTGTCGGTTCTCCAGAATGTTGGAGCAATTGATCCACAATCAGGCGATCGCGATCCTCACGGGGATGCTTTTGATCCTTTCCAGATTCATGATTCATAACGCTCTATCCTGAACTTCAATCAACCGGCAAAAGGGAGACAGTGCTATACCATCTAAACCATAATATGACTAAACGGAATCCTTGACCTATGAGTTAAGCCATTGATTCCGAGCCTCGAGCATTAATGTTAAACTACTCCCAAATTTATTCAATTCCATGGTTGCTCTCAAATCCTTTCCCGATTCCTCCCCTCGTCGCCAACCTCGTTTACACAACCCGAATCGTTCCAGACTGCGGTTAGTCTCTTCCCAACCTCAAGCTCCTAAAATACCATCCACTTCGCCATCGGCTAGTTCTTCTAGAGTGCCTTCACAGATTGCTCGGAATGACCGCTTTCAGCGACGGGTTGTCGATAAATCTACGTCAGTTCAGGGATTAACTCAATCAGGAACCGTTAAACGCTTAGATCCAAAACATAACCAATTACCAAAGAGTGTAGTCGCTCTACGGGCGATCGAAAAAATCCTCTTTTTTTGTACCCTAGGTTTGGGTGCAGCTACCATGGGAATCTATAGTCTAACGGTGCAAACACAGCAAGAATGGATGAAAAAATACGACCTTCTGCAAAATCTAGAACGCTATGAGCGTCAATTAGTTACGGCTAGTGAAATCTTAAAAAATCGGATGGCATCCCAAGCAGAAACCGAAGATACCGGTTTAGTTCCTCAAAATCCAGAGACTACGATTTTCCTTGAGCCAGTCGAACAACGTTCGGTTCCTGCTATTTCTGAGTCTTTGCCGAATTTAGCACCGGAACCGTTATCCTCTAAACCTTGGGGATATTAAGGTTTCCAATTAGAAGACCTAATGGGAATAGGGAATGGGGAATAGGGAATAGGTTATGGTAGCTAGGTTTCCGTATTGAACCGGAGTCCTAACCCACTCTTTCTCTGCTATACCATTGGTCTATGAAGTTATACTTAACAAGTGGCTCTAAGCCACTTGTTTTTCAGGGATTAATTAGTTTATTTGAGCAATTATGGCCTCAACTTCTCGGCCGAGCAAACATATAAGCCAACGGAAAGCGATCGCCACGGGTTCTTTCCCTAGAAAGCCAGGCAGAAAAATGGCTGCTGTCCCTCAGATGCGATCGGTTGTGGTCTGGGGGGTGCTGATTGCTGGTTTATTGGGATTAAGCCTAAAATTATTAAGCTTACAGGTCATTCAGAGTGCCGAGTTGCGCGAAAAGGCACAACAGCAACAACGCAGTCAAGAACAGAAGGCGACTTCCCGTCGATCTATTGTCGATCGCCAAGGACATTTTTTGGCAGTCGATCAACCCCGGTTTACCTTGTACGCCCATCCCATCCTGTTTAAGCGACCTATGCCAGAGATTGCTAGCGCCCTCTCTAGTATCTTAGGTATACCGGCCAATCAACTCATACAACGCTTTTCTGAAGGGCCGACAGGGATTCAAATTCAGTATAGTGTGCCGGAAGATGCCGCTCGTCGGATTCAAACGCTATCTATTGATGGCTTAGAGTTAAATGCCTATCAAGAGCGGATTTATCCCCAAGAAGATCTGGTATCGGAAGTGGTGGGATATGTGAATATGGAGCGGGTGGGACAATCTGGAATCGAAGCTGCCTATGAAAATATTCTAGAGCGCTCTAGTGAGTGGGTCGAAGTGACGCGCACGGGAGAAGGCGATATTTTACCCAATCAAGGATTGACTCCCTTGTTGAATATGGATGCCCTGCAATTGCAATTAACCCTGGATACTCGGCTGCAACGGGTTTCTCGGTTAGCCCTTTCTGAGCAGATGAAACAATATCAGGCCAAGCGGGGTACGGTGATTGTGATGGATGCATCGGATGGGTCGATCTTGTCGTTGGTGCAATATCCGTCGTTTGATGCCAATACCTATTGGAAAGCCGATTTAGGGTTATTAAAAAACTGGGCAATTACTGATTTATATGAGCCAGGATCGACGTTTAAGCCGATTAATGTGGCGATCGCCTTAGAAGCAGATGCGATTGAACCTGACGATCAGTTTTACGATCCAGGACAGATTTATATCGGTGAATGGCCGATTCAGAATTATGACTTTGATGCGAATGGAGGTAGAGGAGTATCAAGTCTAACCGATATTATCAAATATTCCAGTAATGTCGCGATGGTTAGAGTTGTCCAGCAGATGAAGCCAGAAGTTTTTTATGACTGGCTGGAAAACCTGGGACTTTCAAGTCTTATGGGAATTGATTTACCAGGAGAAACCGCGAGTTACCTCAAACCGAAAGAACATTTTGTCAATATAGCTGTTGAGCCGGCTGTTGTCTCCTTTGGTCAAGGATTATCCTTAACTCCCCTGAAACTTGCCCAACTCCATGCCACTTTAGCCAATGGGGGATTTTTAGTCACTCCTCATGTGGTTAAGGGACTTAGGGATGTACAAGGACAATTGCACTATACTCCAAGTATTGAACCTCCCCGCCGAGTGTTTTCTCAAGAAACAACTGAAGCCGTTTTAGCTATGATGGAAGCCGTGGTGGATGGGGGGAGTGGAAAGGCGGCCCATATCCCCAATTATAGAGTGGCAGGTAAAACTGGAACGGCTCAGAAGGCTTATGCGGGTGGTGGGTATTATGAATCCGCAAAAATAACCAGTTTTGTTGGTATTTTGCCGGATGGCCCCTATGTGGTCGTTGCAGTGGTTGATGAACCGAAAGGTGCAGGAGCTTTTGGGGGTACGGTATCGGCTCCGATTGTAAAATCTGTAATGGAAGCCCTCATTCCAATGGAGAAGATTCCTCCGTCCACTCATCAACCTAATGAATAATGGGTATATTGCTTTTAAGGTTTAATGGATAGGACCTGCTGATGGAGAAAGTTTAAAGTTGCTAGGGTCGTATACGTATAAATTCCCAGATCGCCGCGAATGACGGTAAACGGAGCATCCGGTTCGCCGAAATCGCTTAAAACGGCGATCTCCCCAGGAAAGTCATGATTTTGAGTATATTCATTTTGGGTTACTAACGTAGGTAAACCGACTTCAGCCGCTGCTTGCACCCCCGCTTGGGAATCCTCAATCACCAAACACTCTCTAGGCGATAAATTCATTTGCTCTAGAACATAATGATAAATATCAGGCGCAGGTTTTTTTCGGGGGACAATATCACCGGCTGCAATCAATTCAAACGTAGTCGGGTGAAAAAACTTCTCCAACTGAGGGGGCGACAAGGAGGCTGAAAAGCATAGCCTGTGAGGAGAGTAGACGAAAGAGAGAAAAAAAGATCGGCTAGGCATTGTCAATAAACATAGCCTATTGAAAATAATGAAAAAGTTACCTTCATTATACCAGAACTATCTCCAACAATATTTTTCTCCTCTGGAATATCTGATGCTTTCCATCCTGCTCATGCTTCTGCAAAAACATCGTTGGGTTAGGTTAGAGAAGTTAGCCGAAAATTTTCCCAGTCCAATTCACCAGAGAAGTCGAATCAAAAAATTACAGAGATTTTTATCTCGACCTCAATGGGATGTAGCTAAACTCTGGTTTCCCATTTTTAAAGCATGGCTAGAGCAAACATTTGATCCGGATGAAGTTCTCTATATTGCCGTTGACCGCAGTCAATGGGGTAATGTCAATCTCTTTATGATAAGCTTAATTTATCAGAAGCGAGCCATTCCTATTGATTTCACTCTATTGGGAAAATTAGGAAACACAAGTGCTGATGAGCAAACGGTCTTATTAAGCCGAGTTTTAGAGTTATTGAAAGATTATCAGAAAGGGGTGATAGGAGACCGGGAATTCTGTAGTGTAGATTTAGCCAAATGGTTAGAGAGTCAGCCGAACACCTATTTTAGCTTACGGTTAAAGAAGAATACTTGTGTTCAACAAGAAGAGAAAATATGGCAACCACTTCAAACCCTAGGCATTAGACCGGGAATATCGGCTTATTATCGAGGAGTAAAAGTAACCAAAAGCAAGGGATTTGCTCCCGTCAATATTGCGGCAAAATGGAAAAGAACTTATGGGGGGATCTCCGTAGATGAAGCCTGGTTTGTGCTGACGAATTTACCTGATATTGAGTCGAGTTTATCGGCTTATGCTCGGCGTATGGGTATTGAAGAAATGTTCCGTGATTTCAAATCAGGTGGCTATAATCTAGAAGGGACTCAAGTGAGAGGTCAACGTTTATCAGCTCTGATTTTGTTGATGACTCTAGCTTATTGTTACTCCCTGTTTTCCGGTTCAGCTTTACTCAATAAAGGCATTGCTAAATATGTTGCTCGTCCCACTGAGCGGAAACAAAAGTATCGTCAGCATAGCCATTTTTATCTCGGATTACAGGGAGGAGTTTGGCTCGATTCTCTTGCTGATTTTGCCGATGAGGTTGAATTGATGATGTCCTTTTCACCTCAATCTCGCCACCATTATCAGAAAGGTTTAAGGGCTATTTCCCTTTTGCAGTCTGTCTTCTAGCTTGTTTGTCGCCCCTTCAGCTTCTCCAATAAAGCCATAGCATTCGGTAGGGCGCTAGTTGTGGCGATCGCCAAGCGTATATCTTTGCTTATAGCCTCTTCAATTAACCGTTGAACACCCGGTCGTAAGGGAATCGAACCTTTGGAAAGAAACTGTCGATAATACTTCGTTTTCTGGCGATGTAATTGGGCAGCCCATACTTCCAACTCCACTGGAGGCTCAAACTGGGAATGATACCGGCGAACATAAGAAACCAGGCGCTCTTTTCCTCCCGACACTTCTAAAAGTGGCCCATAAAACTCAGCAGATCATTGCCACGGTAACCCTGCATTAGAAAAAACCTGATTAAATGCCACACGATGACCATCCCGTTCTGTTTCTGCCAGGGTTCCATCCACATCAAAAATAATCGCTTTCAGTTGCCCCATTTTAGCCATAACTTTCCCCACTTTATACAAACCTTAAGTTTCCGATTAATTTTACACCACAAGTGTAAGATATTATTGGACTGTAAAGATCGGCGGCATATAGGAAAGTGGGGGCATAACCCATTACCTATTACCCATTACCCATTACCCATAAAACGTGTCTTCCATCGAACAACAGTATCAACGAATGCAACGAGAACTTATAGTCGGTGTTCTTGCCCTAGGGTTCGTTTGCATGTGGGGAACCATCGGCTATATGGTTCTAGAAAAATGGTCTTTTCCTGATGCCTTTTATATGACCATTATTACCCTAACAACGGTGGGTTATGGCGAAGTAGAGCCAATGGAATCACGAGGGAGAATCTTTACCATCGCCCTGATTTTTTTTGGAGTGATTAGCATTGGGTATATTGTCAATCGATTTACAGAAGCCTTCCTGCAAGGCTATTTTCAAGATGGAATACGTTTGCGACAAAAACAGAAAGTGCTGAAAAACTTAATCAACCATTATATTATTTGCGGTTTTGGTCGTACTGGGCAACAGATTGCCCTAGAATTCCATGAAGAAGGCGTTCCCTTTGTCATTGTTGACTCTTCACCAGAAGCTCTAGAAGCGGCTCAAAGTTTAGGGTATCTTATCCTCCAAGGAGATGCCACCCTAGATGATACGTTGCATAGAGCAGGCATTAATCAAGCCTGTTGTTTGGTTGCTGCTCTACCTTCTGATGCACAGAATCTCTACACAGTTTTATCAGCCAAAAGTCTCAATAGCCAAATCAGGACGATCGCCCGCGTTAGTACCGATGAAGCAGCACTGAAACTCTACCGAGGAGGAGCGGATGCCGTTGTTTCTCCTTATACGACGGCTGGACGCAAAATGGCGACTGCTGCCTTACGACCTCAAGTGATGCATTTCGTTGATGGTATGATCACGGGTAAAAATCGCTCCTTATTGATTGAAGAATTCGGGATTGATAGCGATCGCTGTCCCTATATTGGCCAATCGCTTCAACAAATGCAACTGCGATCGCGCTCTGGCGTTCTTGTCCTCGCCATCCGTCGCCAAGATGGAACCGTCATCGGAGCGCCAACAGGAGAAACTTTGCTACTCCCCCAAGACTTACTCATTTGTATGGGAACCTCCGAACAAATTCGGCGCTTAAAACAACTGCTCTCTCCCCTAAATCCTCACGGTTAATTCATCATTCGTGATTACACTTGTTGATGGGCAGATTGGATTCCCAACTGGTTGAGGTTTTGTTCAACTTCTAGGCACAAACGGCGGTTGTGGGGGTCCGTGCGTCTGGCTCTTTGCAGATAGAGTTGCGCCTTTTCGAGTTGATTTTGTTTCAGTAAATGTTGACCGTAGGATTGATAAGTAATCGCCTGCCATTGACGGACTTCTGGATCGATGGGGAGGCGATCGCGTAGAGCTTCCACTAAGGCGATCGCCCGGGGAAAGCGCTTCGTTTTTAAAAACTCTCGTAATTGCTCATAGGCACTTTGCTTTAGCCGTTTATCCTGGGGGTTTAAGGGAGGAATTTTCACCTTGCGGGGACCAGGCGCAGGGGAGGGAGTAGGCGTTACGGTGGGTTCAGGGGAAGAGTGAGAAAACGCTTCAAATCCTATTTCTGTATTGGCTACCTCAGAAATTTCTTTTAAGAGAATTTCATAGGCTTGCGTGAGTTGAATAAACTTTTCCTTGGCTTGTCTATCTCCCGGATTAACATCAGGATGACATCCTCGCGCCAAACGCCGATAGGAAGCCTTAACCTCCGCAAACGAGGCCCCTGGTTTTAAGCTCAACACTCGGTAATAATAGGCAATATCCATCCACAAACAGTGAAAATAAAAACACTCCTCATCCCCTTAACTTAGAGGATAACAGACTATACAGCATATATAGTATTTTTGAATAGACCTCTTGCATCAGTGGGCAGAAAAGGAATAGTCATGCAGTAATCCTATATTCTGATTGACTATTGCCGATTGCCTAACGTCCGCAAGAAGTCTACTCTGTTATCCACCGCTCAACTAAACCCGGTCTACGATCACCTTATCGATGAGACCATACTCTTTGGCCTCTTCAGAAGACATGAAATAATCGCGATCGGTATCCTTTTCAATTTTCTCTAGGGGTTGTTTGGTGTGTTTCGCCATTAGCTCATTCAACTGCGAGCGAGTGCGGAGAATTTGTTGAGCTTCAATTTGAATATCCGTCGCTTGTCGTCTCCCTACACCGCCGAGGGGTTGGTGAATCATGATCCGAGAATGGGGCAGTGCCAACCGTTTACCTGGACTCCCCGCCGCCAATAAGAAGGCTCCCATGGAAGCGGCTAACCCTACACAGATGGTGATCACTTCTGATTTAATGTGCTGCATGGTATCGTAAATGGCCATGCCTGCGGTCACCGAACCACCAGGAGAATTAATGTACAAGTAAATGGGCTTATTCTGGTCATCGGAGTCTAAATAGAGCATTACCGCTACCAGTTGGTTGGCTAAACTATCCGTAACTTCACGGCCGAGAAAGATGATCCGCTCTTGATAGAGGCGATCGTAAATATTAATCCACCGCTCATAAGGACTTCCAGGGAGACGATAGGGAACACTAGGAACACCGATAGGCATAAGAAAATACCAAAAAATGAACAACAAAACAAAAGGATAAACGTCAATAAACGTTCAATTGCCCAAGGGTTAAGAACTCATGGCAGGCATGGGTTGGGGAAGATCCTTGCTACTGGTTAATACTTTATCAATCAATCCATATTCTTGGGCTTCTTCAGGAGTCAGGTAGAACATGCGATCGGTATCTTTGGCAATTTTCTCTACAGTTTGGCCCGTATTTTGGGACAAGATCGAGAGCATCGTCTGTTTATTGTCGATCACTTCCTTCGCCCGAATTTGAATATCCGTGGCTTGCCCTTGTGTACCTGTGCGCGGTTGATTGAGGACGATGGTAGCATGGCCCAGACTAGCACGACAGCCTTTAGTCCCAGCCGAGAGGATCATGGATGCAGTTCCCATGGCTTGACCAATGCAAATGGTATGCACGGGAGGTTTAATATAACTGAGGGTATCGCAGATGGCGAAGGCTTCAGTTTCAAAACCAACGGCTTCTCCTCCATACCAGGAGGTTCCAGTGGAGTTGATGTAGAAGTAGATCGGTTTTTCGGGACTGTCAAACTGTAGATACAACAGTTGGGCGATAATCAGTTCGGTGACATCGATCCCAACTTGTTGTTTGACTTGATCGTCGGAAAATAGGGGCATCCCCAAATAAACGATGCGCTCCTTGAGGAGTAAGGAGGCTAGATCTGGGGGGGGCGTTCGATAATAGGCATCTCCATAGTAGGGAGATTGTACGGCCTTAATCGGTGTATCCATAGACTAGGATTGCTATTGAATGGCTATTTGTTAATATTTCTTATCCTAGCGCGATCGGGCGTTACGCGCTGGGTTAGGGGATGGGGGGACAGGGGGATGGGGAGATGGGGAGACACTCCGGACACTCCAGATGGGGGGATGGGGAGAGTAAACAAAAGAGGTATAGGATGGGAAACTAGAAACCAGTTTGTACAGTACTTACGCATTCGGGCTATATCTGTAGGGATGATTAATGAATCACCCCTACATTGAGGATTAGATTTCCATGCTCTGCGTAAGTCCTATTGTCAAAAGATTAGATCCTAGATTATGCCTAAACTCGATCGTATTGTTGTTATTGATATTGAAGCCACCTGCTGGCGTAAACGATCGCCACCTGGCGAACACCATGAAATCATTGAAGTGGGTATTGCTACGGTTGATTTAACCTTGGGTAAGCCTTTAGAAAAGGATAGTATTTTAGTTAAACCGACACTTTCTAAGGTGAGTGAGTTTTGTACTCAACTGACTACATTAACTCAAGAGCAAGTGGATACGGGAGTGAGCTTTCGGGAAGCGTGCGATCGCCTGCAAAGTGAGTATCACACCCATAAGCGAGTTTGGGCAAGTTATGGTAACTACGATCGCACTCAGTTTGAGAAGCAATGTGAAATGCTGGAAGTGCCCTATCCCTTTAGCACTCGACATATTAATATTAAAACTCTCTTGACGGTTCTCCACGGTTTACCGAAAGAAGTGGGGATGGCGCAAGCCTTAGACTTGCTGAATCTTCCTCTGATCGGAACCCACCATCGAGGGATTGATGATGCGTGGAATATTGCCCATATTCTGGCCCATTTAATGGCAGCCTATAGGAATGGTAATGGGTAATCAGTCATGGTTAAGACGGCGATCGCTGATTTAGTCCAATCCTTTCACCTGGTTTGTCCCCAGAGCGATCGCCTTTATCCCCTATTCTGGGAAAAATATCAGCATTTGGGCCAATATGCCACTCCTCCCAGACTGCTGCTCAATGAATCTGAACCTGTTCCTTTCCTCGCAGGGTTTTTCGCTGCTATTGCCGCCCAAACCCCAGTGTTTCTCGGTAACCCCCAGTGGCAAGCTTCAGAATGGCAACAAGTGTGGGAACAGGTTCAACCCCAACTGGTTTGGGGAACGGTTCCCTGTTCCCCAATAGAAGCGCCGCCACCTCCGCCCTTTTCTGGTACTGTGATGATTGCGACAGGAGGATCGTCGGGAAAGATTCGCTTTGCAATGCATACCTGGGGAACCCTCAGCGCTTCTGTTGAAGGGTTTACCCGCTATTTTAACGGTTCAGAATATATTCATTCCCCTCAATCACCCTTAAAAAACGAGATGTTGATCCGTTTGAGAACAGAGGAATTTGTGCCCTCTGATGCTATTGACTGCTGTTGCACGCTTCCCCTCTACCATGTCAGTGGACTGATGCAAGTGATGCGAACCTTTCTCACAGGAGGCACTCTAGCCCTTGTGCCGTATCTTTCTCTGACGGATTTCCTTCCTTTTAATCCGCAAAATTACTTTATTTCTCTGGTTCCTACCCAACTTAAGCGCTTGTTATCCAATTCTTGCTCTTGCTTATCTCAATTTCGGGCGGTTCTGTTGGGAGGAGCGCCGGCTTGGCCAGAATTATTGCAACAGGCTAAACAGGCTAAAATACCTGTGGCACTCACCTATGGCATGACGGAAACGGCTTCCCAAGTGGCAACCCTGAAACCTGATCGCTTTTTTGCGGGTAATATTAGTTGCGGTCAACCCCTACCCCATGCTCAAATTACTATCCAAGATGATGAGGGGAACTCTTTACCCACGCTGCAACCGGGACGAGTGGCGATCGCCTCCCCATCCCTGGCTTTAGGCTATTTCCCCCATCTCTTTCCCGGCGATCGCTCCTTCTTAACGGATGATATGGGTTATTTTGATAACGAAAAATACCTGTATATTCTCGGTCGTCACAGCCAGACGATCATGACTGGGGGAGAGAAAGTTTTTCCCCAGGAAGTGGAAGCGGCAATCCGGGCAACACAATTAGTTCAAGATGTAGCAGTCATGGGTCTTCCTGATGCAGACTGGGGGGAACGGGTCACGGCGGTATATGTGCCCCAGAATGAATATGTAACTTCAGACACGGTAAAGGAGGCGATCGCACCCCATCTCAGCCGTTATAAGCAACCCAAGACTTGGGTTGCAGTTGAGAAACTTCCCCGATCTCCCCAAGGCAAGCTTAATCAAGCTACCTTGCGCAAGCTAATCGCACGAATCAACCATTAATCATTGTTAACTATTGATTATTCATGGACAGGCGCTTGAGCATACTCTTGGGTATAGACTTGCTGCCACAAATACTTAACATAAGATTTCGTGGCAGGTAGCAGTTGACCTTGAGTTGCTAAATCAGTAGCTGTGCGGTCTAAAATCCGCAAATCAATGGCACTGAGCCGTTTCCGTCTTCTGGTGGAAGATAAGAGCCAAACCAGTTTGTACATCGTGCCAGGATCTCTGGTCAAATTGGGATTCGACCAAGCTAAAGCCAAGGTACTCTGTGAATCATGAGAGGACAATCTCTCCGTCTGATCCCAGTATCCTCGCTGGCGGAGTTGCTGGTAAAACGATTGTTCAATTGTCATAGCGCAATTCTCTTCTAGCAATCCCCTGTGGCAACTTGACCAGGGGTATTTATCTGAATATCTTAACAATTTATTAATATTTTAGCAATGAATCGAAATGAACGTTACTTCGAGATCGGGAAAAACACACGATTGAATCCTCAAGGCGATGTACCAAAAGCCGATTTCCTATTCCCTATCACCAAGCGCTATAAGTAAAATGAAATACTCCTCTCTACTGCTAGCAGTAGAGAGGAGCTTAGATGTTAAAGATTGTGAAGTGCGTAGGTGTTTTGATTCACTAGCATTCTTGCTTGCGCTTTAAGCTCATCCCGATAAGTCCCACACTCAA
Organism: Roseofilum reptotaenium CS-1145; assembly: GCF_028330985.1. Taxonomy (NCBI): domain Bacteria; kingdom Bacillati; phylum Cyanobacteriota; class Cyanophyceae; order Desertifilales; family Desertifilaceae; genus Roseofilum; species Roseofilum reptotaenium. Next base: position 93,140 of record NZ_JAQMUE010000088.1, read on the forward strand.
AAGCCCAAGCACTGTAGCGGGTTCAGGAACCTTTTGAACTTTCGCCCACACTCCACGTTTTTTGGATTTCCCCTCTTTGGTAATTAGGGTTCCGTTAACGTTTTCTACGTTTCCAAACCAAAGATCTAATTGATATTTCATCCCATCAGCTTCTACCATGGCAGAGATAGAAGCTGGGTCTATTTTTACTTTGTCAGGTCGGTTCCAAAAAAGATTAAAGGTTTCGTCAACAGTTAAATCAAAATTTAGAGTTTCTTCAAAGTCAGGCAAGGCAAAATCTAAAGTAAGGCTTAGATCTACCCCTTTAAACTTTGTCAAGAAAGGAGTCTGTTCATTCTGATGCAGAATATGACCCACTTTAAAGGCTTCTCCAAGCTCGAAGTCAACATCAGTTTTTCCCTTGTAGCCTAGCCCACTTTTTTCGTGGGGTTTATCAAATAGTCCTCCCCACAGAATAGCTTCATAACCGCCATACGTTCCCTGGTCAATATCAGAAAAACGACTGCTCTCAGGATTTGACCAATCGGCTGACGATCCAGCTAGAGTATAAGCCTCAGCCGGAGTTGCTAAAAATCCCAGGGTTGCAGTTAGGGCGATCGCTGATAATTTGGCAGTGGCTTGATGCATGATAAATCCCTCGCTAGTTGTAGAAAAATAAAGATCTAAAGATGAACTCACTATCAGTAAATTTTGGGCTATTTAATGTATTTTTTAGTTAATCGATTCACTTGGACTCCCTACAAAGCCATCATGCTTGTCCAAACTTTAAAATGTCAATCCTTTTTGAGTGTCTTTACTGAATCTTTAAATTTCTAGAAACCGTAAAATTGCGGTAAAATCGTTAATCGCACTGATGAATACAAGGTTTCAAGGGTTTGAAATCTCTGTAAGAATACAGGGATTTATGAAGATTTTGTAAAGTGAGGCGTTATTTACCAATACAAAACCGACTAAAGATTTGATCGAGTACAGATTCAGTCACTTCTTCTCCCGTGACTTCACCCAAGGCTTGAATCGCTCCTCGTAAGTCAATAGTCCAGAAATCGAGGGGGAGCTGTTCGGCAATGGTGGCTTCAACTTGTTCTAGGGAGACTTTAGCGCGGGTAAGGGCGGAGGTTTGGCGCTGGTTAATAGCAATATCGAGATTAGCCGCTTGCAAGTTGCCTCCATTAACAGCAGTAATAATGGCTTCTTCTAGATCTTCAATGCCTTGTTTATGGGCGGCTGCGGTTTTGACGATCGCCACAATATCCACAGGCAAACCAGGGGGTAGATCGCCAACTAAATCGATTTTATTGAGGATGAGGATTGTTTTTTCGGGGGGCAGTTGCTCGTAAATGGCTCGATCTTCTGCCGTCCATCCAGCAGCAGCGTCGAGGGTAAACAGAATCAGATCGGCTTTTTGCGTAGCTTGGCGCGATCGCTCGACACCGATTTTTTCCACGCGATCGCCAGTTTCCCGAATGCCTGCGGTATCTAAAACTTGGATGGGAATTCCCCGCACCACTAACTGGGTTTCCACAATATCACGGGTGGTTCCCGGTAGATCGGTAACGATGGCGCGATCGCTCTGACTCCAAGCATTGAGTAAACTCGATTTTCCCACATTGGGGCGACCGACAATCGTCACCTTTAATCCACTGCGCAGCAGTTCACCCTGATTAGCCGTGGCTAAAATATCCGTTAATTGGTCTAATACTTGGTTGATTGCACGGATGATGTATGATTCATCCAAAGGGGGGAGATCGTCTTCAAAATCAATCCTTGCTTCAATTTCTGCTAACAGATCTACACAAGTTTTGCGTAGCTGACGAATGGGAGAAGCCAACTTTCCTTGAATTCCGGCTAAGGCTAATTCCGCGGCTTGGGGCGATCGCGCCCCCACCAAATCTGAGATACTTTCCGCTTGAGTTAAATCAATACGTCCATTGAGAAATGCTCTCAGGGTGAATTCGCCCGGTTGCGCCAGTCGAGCGCCTTGCTCTAAGCAAAGTGTCAGCACCTGTTGCACCACCATGATGCCCCCATGACAGTGAAATTCCACCACATCTTCGCGGGTGTAGGAACGGGGTGCTTTCATAATCATCAATAAGGCTTCATCCACCGTTGAACCCGTTTGCGGATCGCAGATATAACCATAAAGGATACGATGGCTCTTCCAAGGCTGATTTCCAGGAGCATCAAAGAGCAATTGAGCCATCTCTAATGCTTGGCTTCCCGATAGTCGAACAATTCCCACACTACCTGTTTGTGGCACAATAGCAGTGGCGATCGCGGCGATCGTCTCTCTTTCTGGGGGATGATTCATCTTTAGATTCCCTTGAGAAAACGCTTACTTGAACTCGCCAATTATAAAGTTACCAAAAAACGAATAGAATGTGGCATTGAATTTACGCTGCCAGAACCGAACACGTATGTAGAATCTCCAGTCACCATTTAAATCTTTGTAACTTCAACCCATTTCCACATCTTAGGCTAAGGGTTCGTCATCGTCCATTTGTACATCTAAATTAGCCGCTAAAACTTCTGCCATCATCACTTCTAGAGCAGCCGTGTTTAAAGAACTAACCGGTTGGTTTTGCAGTGGATTAGAGAGAGGAATTAACCGCAGGATACGATTCTCTTGAACTAAATCAAAATAGGTTTCTTGGTCGTCAGATTGTTTCAATTCTAAATAATCAAAGCTTTCAATATTTAGATATAAGGTATGATTCGCCAGGATAGTCGATCGCAGTGGATCGGTAAACACTTCTTGGATATACGCTTCCCCAGTAGCTTGGGTTTGTTGATCGAATAGTTCAACATAACGGACACGATGGAGATCCCCAATCACTTTCTGAATATCCTGTGGATTCACAACGATCCCTCTGTTGAGAATACAAGGAGCAGGTAACCGTGTATTGCCAGGTAATTGATCGTAACTCATGGGAAAAACTCTCTAATTTCAAAAGAGGACGACAAGACTACTGACGATTTGACATCCCAAGACTGCACCCTAAGATAGAATGGCCTATTAAAGTAGCCTATGAGACAATTCTATCCTAACTCTTTGGCCGATACTTGCCAGATTCTACGGATTTTTTGATCGAATTAGAAGTATCGATCGCGTAAGTAAAACGGCAGTCATCTAGTCGCCGTGTTTCTGATGACACTCACCTCTGAACAGAGGGAAAATGCAGATCAACGACCAAGAAAACAGAGTAGATGTCTATTGGCAGATTAACATAGAGCATGGGGGGAGTGGCAATGATATGGATCTGGCGAATCGGTGGAGCAATTGCTTTTTATACGAGTATACCGATTCCTCGCTCTTGGCCCTTAGAGTTTTCCGGAATAGCCAGGTTTGCGACTTTAGTAGGAATGCTGATCGGGACAATATTAGGGGTGATGAATTGGTGTTTATGGTCTGTAGGAATGCCCAATTTTACCCGCAGTTCCGTAATCATTGCCCTCTGGGTTGCCATCACTGGGGGATTACACTTAGATGGAGCGATGGATACGGCTGATGGTTTAAGTGTCATGGATCGCGATCGCCGTTTAGAGGTGATGAGCGATAGTGTGACGGGGGCATTTGGAGCGATATCCGCCATCCTGATTCTATTACTGAAAACGGCGGCTATGAGTTCCTTAGACCCCCAACACCTGTGGATGGCGATCGCCATTCCTGCATGGGGAAGAGCCGGACAACTTTGGGCAATTTGGCGCTATCCCTATCTCAAACCGACGGGAAAAGGAGCCTTTCATAAAGCAGCGATTCAATCCTACAAAGATGTTTTACCGTCCTTGATTCTGCTCATTGCTCTGAGTGGTGTACAAGCAGCGCTCAATCCCCAACAGAGCATCGAGATTCTCAGCTTAACATTAGGATGGGCGGCGATCGCCGGGGGAAGCGCATGGTGGTTCAATCATCAACTCGGAGGACATACCGGAGATACCTATGGTGCAGTCGTGGAATGGACAGAAGCATGGAGTTTAGTTTGGGCGATTTTGATAGGCAATGGGTAATATAGCGCGCAGTGCTATATCTCCGCGTCCCCGCGTCAGCCGGTAGCGCTATACTGGGCAAGGTGTTGGAGTGAATCGTCGAATCTATGCCCTATCCTGTCCCCCCTGAATTGCCGCCAGTTGTTCATACTATTCCTCATCAGAGCATCAGTGCCACCGAGCCAACTGAAGGGATAGATTGGGTTGCTCCTGCACCAATGGCTATTGTAGAAAGTCCTGTATTGCTTCCCCCAACCCCCCTAAAACAAGAGGTGCAGCAGGAGCAAGTCTTCCTTGAAAAGAGGAATGTTCCCCAAGCCGACAGGAAAGAGGGATCGAGTGGACTCGACAAGAGCGAACAATGCTGTACTTTAGAGACTGTATATAGTCCTGAACCCATTTCAGCTCCAGAAGGCGCTGTGGTTCAACCCGAACAGTTGAGTTGGGTCGGTGGAGAGACGCTATCACCCATTTCCCCTCCGGAACTCTCTTCTCCAGAAGATGAACGCTTAGTTGCCAGTACGGAGGCTTCAGCGTTAGGAGGTCGGTTATCGGTAAGTTGGGAGGAGAAGGTTGCACCGGTTGCCGATGCTTATGGAGTTAGCGATCTGAGTCTGGAGCCAACAGTTGAGCCAGAATTACCCCTGATTGAACGTCACTCCCCATGGCAAACTACACCAGTTTCTGAGGCAATTGAAGAAGCCTTATCGGAAAAACGGGAAGCGATCGCCCAAACTCCTGCATTGGATGCTCTTCCTGCTTCCGAGATCTCACCCCTGAATGACGATCGTCCCTCACGATCGACCGATGAACCCGAGTCTAGCTCAGAAACGTCCATCCCGATTGAATCAGCCGAACCGGAAGAGGTTGAGATTCCGATCGCTCCTCCAGGACAAGACGCGGTAATTGAATTAACCGCCGATCGCCAGGAATTTGATGATGAACGGCAAATTTTCACGGCTGAGGGCAATGTGGAAATGCTCTTGGATGATGCGATTTTGCGATCGGATAAGCTACAGGTTAACCTGATTAACCGCTTGGCTCTGGCAGTGGGCAATGTATCTTTAGTCAGTGGCGAACAAATTTTATTAGGCTCTCGCTTTCTCTATAACTTTGTACAAGGGACGGGAACCATTCAAGAGGCCAGGGGTGTAGTCTATATTCCCACCGCTGGAACGGATTTCGATTTTACGGACGATAATCCCGATTCCCAACTTCTTCCTCCAGGAGAAAGAATTCTCCTCGATCAACCCCCTACGGATGTCACAGATGCTGGAGGTGTGATTATTAACGTTGGAGGTGGAGGGAGCGCTGCGACTACCAGCGTACAACAAGGGGGACAGGTCCGACGGGTGCGGTTTGAGGCGGAACAGTTGGATTTTACGCCCGAAGGTTGGCAAGCTACAAATATTCGGTTTACGAACGATCCCTTTTCCCCCCCAGAGTTAGAGGTACGAGCCGATCGCGCTCAATTAACGCGCATTTCTCCCCTAGAGGATGAAGTATTAATGACTCGCCCCCGGTTGGTGTTCGATCAGCGGGTGGGGGTTCCCCTGTTGCGAGATCGCCTGATTCTTAGTCGGGAAGAGCGCGATCCGGCGATCGCCACTTTAGGGTTTGATAACCGCGATCGTGGAGGCTTGTTTATTGAACGCAGTTTTGAAGTCATTGAAACTCGCCGGTTTTCCCTGCGTTTAGCTCCCCAATTCTTGGTTCAACGCGCTTTAGGATTCTCAAGTGATAACCGAGATGCAGACAGTGTATCCGAGGAAGAGCTGCAAACCGATTCTTTCTGGAGTTGGATCGGTTTAAGAGCGTCTTTGGATGCCAGATTAACCCCTCAAACCACATTCCAAGCCAATGTCAATTTAGCAGGATTCAATAATACGGGTGATACAGCCAGAGCGAATGTGCAATTACAACACCGGATTGCCAATCATACCTTGAGTGCTGAATATACCTATCGCAACCGATTTTATAATGGCTCTCTAGGGTTTCAAACGGTCGATCGCAGTGTGGGAGTTGTGTTTGCTTCTCCCATTCTTTATATTGCCGATACGGGAATTGCCGTAAATTATCAAGCCAGTTTCCAAAATATCTATGCACCGACTGATCGCCTAGACTTATTAGATCCGTCAGATTTAAGTGATGATCGAGTGTCCTTAAATCGGACTCAAATGAGTGCCACTGTGCGTCGCCCCTTTTCCCTTTGGAAGGGGGAACCTTTACCTCCTACTCCCACAGAGGGACTCAAATATACTCCTAAACCCGTCGTTCCTTATGTGCAATTTTTAGCTGGATTGACCGGAACAGCCGGATTTTATAGCAATGGCGAGAGTCAATCTTATTTACAGGGGTTAATGGGATTTCAAGGGCAATTTGGCCATTTCTCCCGCTCCTGGTTAGATTACACTGGATTTAGTATACTCTATTCCCAATTTATCCCCACTGGAGAATCCCCCTTTCAGTTTGACCGAGTAGCGGATGTGCGGGTTCTACAACTCGAACTCAATCAACAACTTTATGGTCCGATTCGCATCGCTGCCCGTGCTGGGTTTAATCTAGATACAGGAAACACCATTAGTACCGATTATATGGTTGAATATAGTCGTCGCACCTATGGCTTGACTTTTCGCTATAATCCAGATTTGGGTTTAGCAGCTCTTGGATTTCGCTTAGGTGATTTTAATTGGAGCGGAGTGAGTCAGTCTTTTTCCAGTCCGAATATTCGCCAAGCTACTCCAACCGTGATTCAATCTTTTTAATTTTAATTCCCTATTCCCCATTCTCCCATGATCGCATCAGCAAACCCATGGATTATTTTTCTGGAGAGCGTATCGGTTGGGCGAAGTGTCTCCGAAATGCGATCGCTCTCCTATGTTCCGGCTTTGCTGATTTACTATAGCTTTGATTTAGATCGCTATCGCGTGGAAGACTGTATACAGCATTGGCTCGATCGGTTTAGGGGCGATTGGCTACGGTTGGCGATCGTAGAAGCTTTGTATCAAGGCAGATATAAAATAATTTCGATTGAGCAAATTTTGAATCTTTGGGCTAGACGGGGACAACCCATCTGTCACTTTAATCATGAGTTTGAGAAAATTGTCTGCAGTAAATTACCAGAAGAGTTACTGCCTTTAGACTATCTCAATCTCACTCTGGAAATGCGCCCTTCTGTTCCTGAGTTACTCCCCCAAGTTGAAGAGCAAGAGGAGCGGTTTCTCGATCGAGTTTCTGATGAGAGTGGACTAGAACAGAATTTACCTACATTGACTGATTCAATTATTGAAGAAGTTGATGTTGAAGAAGAAGAAAAAAGCATGAATTCAGAGTCTGAAGATCCAGCGATCGCCCTTGAGTTAGACTCTGATGGGGTGAATGGGCGATCCGATCAACTCCCCATTGATCGATTTGCGCCTCGTTTACCCACTTCTGAGTTTTATTTGAAACTTCAAGCCTTTGCTCAGGACTCTCCCAGTTGATAAGGAAATAGGGAATTATTATGGGAATACCCCTCTTCTGTCAAACTGGGAAAACACTTGTCTGGACTGAATTCTAGAACTCTTGCAGTATCGGGGATTACGACAGTTTTTCCTAAAGAAACTCAAAAATCCAGTCATATCAGTAAATGTCTCTCTCTATAGGGGATACAGCGATCGCTGTATTCTCTATCCCCTAGTCCGAAGCACTAGCACTATACTACCATTGTGGATTTTTCGCCAACAGCGCCGTTGCCCCTGAAGCATCTATCGGGCGCGATAACCAATACCCTTGACCATAATCACAACTAAGCCTTTGAAGCAACTCAAACTGATCTCCCGTTTCAATTCCTTCCGCTACCACTGTCAACCCTAATTTATGGGCTAAAATAATGATCGTTTCAATAATTTCCCAACTCTCATGATCTAGAGCCGTTCTCTCCAAAAACGACTTATCAATTTTCAAGGTATTCACTGGTAAATTATGTAACCGTGCCAATGAAGAATAACCTGTCCCAAAATCATCAATACTCAACTGAATTCCCGCTTCTCTAAGAGTTTTCAGTAAGTCCAGAGCTATATCTTCATTTTCCATCAATCCACTTTCAGTAATTTCCAACTTCAAATAACGATGATCTAAATCCATTTCATCCAGTAAGGTCTGGATCTGACTCACGAGCTGGGGATTATGTAACTGCAAACTCGATAAATTCACCACCATGGTCACATCCAGACCATGGGGAAACTTATTTTGCCACTCTCGCAACTGATAACAGGCTGCTTTTAAAATCCAATCTCCTAAAGCCAGAATCAATCCTGTTTCCTCAGCTAGAGGAATAAAATCGACCGGGGAAACCATGCCACGGGTAGGATGATACCAGCGCACTAAGGCTTCAAATCCACTAATTCGACCGGTACTAAAACAAACAATAGGTTGATAATAGAGACGAAAATCGCTTTGAGCTTCCAATTCCGATCCCCATTGCTCCGAAGCATAAGAAAAATGTGCAGGAGAACAATTAGAATTGTTGATCGAACCCGACCAATTTTCCTGTTGTCGCCTAGCGCGATTAATCGCTCGTCGTAGATCGAGTTCGAGTTCTAATCTTTGAATTTCTGCATGGTGGAGATTTTGGTCAAAAATAGCATAATGATTTCCCTCTTTAACCTTCGCTTGGTACATGGCAATTTCAGCATCCCTGAGCATACTTTCTGCCTGAGAATAGATATTAACTGAAACTTGTTCAAAATCAGAATGAACGGCGGATAAAGCGATTCCGATAAAAGCGGTCATTGCTGATAAATTTTCTTCGAGTAAACCGATCGCTTCATCTGGCTCAATTGGGTTAGTGGGCAACTCCTCAGACACTGAAGCATGGGAGAGGGTTTGGTAAATCGTTTGAGCTACATCGATCGCCTGGGAGGAATAGGAAAGAGCATTAACCAATACTGCAAATGTATCCGTATCTAACCGAGCGATAGTAAATTGAGTCGGTACAGATGAGATCTCAGAACGAGGAGAAAAATGGGAAGAATGGGGAGACAAAAGGGGGCGAGGGGAATGAGCCATCGATCGCTTCAAAGCCTCTTCAATGCGACCGGAGATCGCCACTTGCAACTCATTGCTTAACCGATGCCCCGAATCCGGATTAACGACCTTAGAGCGATCGATATAAATAAAAAATACGGCAAACAAAGGCGGCTGGGATTGTTCGCGAGTACGGGAGAGTACTCCCTCCAAGCGATCCATAAACAGAGCATAATTGGGTAAACCCGTAGCTAGATCGTAAAATGCGGACTCAAATAACTGCTTTTCCTGTTCTACCAACATTGCCTTCATTTTCAAGCGATCTTGAAGTGTTACTAATAACAACGTTAAACCCAACAACACTAAAGGCGAGACAACAGGCAAAAGATAATAAAAATGAAACGCACTATAACAAATACTTAGCCATACTCCCCCCAAACCCAGAACAACAATAACTTGGTTACGGAATGACCAAAATACAACCGTTGCACTCAAACTGATCGCACCCGTGAAATAGAGTAAGTTGATCCAAACTGGATGCAAAAATACTCCTACCTGTTGTAATCCATTATTCGATAAGGCATTACTGACCACCGCCGCATGAACATAAATACCACTGGCTGGAGGGTTAATATCAAACGGCGTTAATACGGGATTAAACCCAGTTACATTCGCGCCGACAATCACAATTTTGTTCCGGAATTCCTCTATCGGCACTCTCCCTTCAATCGCCTCCAACAATTCATATTGGGGCAAATGGTTCACCGATCCGGGCCAATTAATCCATAGGGGTTCAGACCCCTGCTGATTCAGCTCCAGAGGCCGATCCATCACTTCATTAGCTACTGCCACTCCAAGGGCCCGGATGTCGCCCAATTGGGGGAGTACTGTGCGCGTTAAGCCATCAGAATCTTGACGACTCACCACATGGCCCATGACTACAGCCTCGGCTGCCAATTCTGGAACTGGATCTTTTTGATTCCCTTGCTTATCCCAAGACACTGGCAGTGCCACGGGAACTTGACGCATCGCTTGAGCCAACTGTAGATCGTCGGGGGAGCGATCGTGCATTAAAATATCCAACACGACCATCTGGGGTTGACTGGGGGCTAAACGCTCTAAAAGGGTGGCATAAATTTGCCGGGGACTATCAGAGTTTTGCCGATTTTTTAGTGTCGTTTCATCAATACCCACGATGACCACTTGGCTATGCCAAGATTCTTCTCCCCGTAACTGAAACAAACCTCGATAGGCTAATTGTTCGAGTTGCTTGACCAGACCGATACCCTCTAGTCCCATTAAGACCAGTGCCGCAAAAGCACCTCCAATCCAGCGTTGCCATCCTGGAGTTGAAGTCAAGGGGTTGATCGGGTGGTTTTGACGGTTCAGCATTTTTGGCTCAATTGAGAGGGGTTGATAACACCGTTTGACCCTGGAGGTGAGTGGTCATCCTCCCAAAAGTCTGTGGGCAACTTTTAGAGGCAGGCAAGTGTGTCCGGAAAACAATCAAGAGATAGAAAAGGCATCTTTCAAACAACACCTTTGTACCCAAAGTCAGCCATGGAAGAATGACTCTTCTGTTAGATTAACGCGATTCCCTAGGGCTAATCGGGATAAAGAATGGCTTAGGGGGTTGAATGATGCGTTTTTCCTGATGGAAATAGTCAGAAATTTGTTGCAGTCCGAAGATACTTAGTTTCGGTAATCGATGCTCCCTTGGGACTGTATAGCGCTGGGCGCTGGGTGGTAGAGAATAGGGAATGGGGGATGGGGAAACCCTTGTAAGCGACTGCCAACTGCCGACTCCCTATTCCCTACTGTACTCCAAGGCTAGGAATTTAAGGATTAACCTGATAGGGCGATCGCACTTCAGGTGCTTGACCGGTTTTGACTAAGCCTTGATAGATGAGGGCTGTCACTTCTGCACGGGTAGCCGGTCGGTTGGGATGGAGTTGCCCAATTTGGGGATAATTGATCACCATCTGATGTTGAGTGGCGATCGCTACTTTTTCTAAGGCATAATCGGCGATTTCTTCTCGGTCTTCATAGTTCTCTAACATTTGGATGATATCTACCTCTGGTACTTCTCGTAATAAATTAGCCAAGCTCACCAGTACTTCAACTCTCAAAATCGGCTCTTCTGGGTGAAACTTATCCTCTGGATAACCCCCCATAAGCTGGGGAATAGTGGTCACCACATACTGAATGGCACTATAGGCCCAAAAATCTTGGGGCACATCTCGAAAACGGACGCGCTTTCGCACCTGGGGCAGATCAAAGCTTTTCTGGAGCAGACTGGCAAATTCGGCGCGAGTGACTGGGGTATCTGGGCGGAATGTACCATCAGGAAACCCAGATATCAGATTACGCTCAACTAGGGCCACAATAAAGTCTTGGGCCCAATAGTTGAGGGGAATATCGGTAAAAGAAGTCTGTATTGAGGATGACTCAGGAATGGGACTAAAGCGCATTTGTCCCATTTCCCCATTGTGACGATAAAACAGATACAATTCTCCATCGGGGTTAATCTGATATCGATCGACTTGCCCTAATCGCTCTAAAAACTGGTCTTCTTGGTCAGACAGCTTGCCACAGGCTTTAAACGTGCGTCCAAACGGGTCGGGCATCATGAGCTGATCGCCGTCTACTTGGTAGCTAGAAAAATAATTATTACATCCCCCAAATCCACTTACCTTGCCTTCTTTGAACATCAAGGTAATCGGACGTTGAGAAAGGGGGCGTTGAGTCGTATTCCCTTGAGTCCAATCGATCCATTGCCAAGCAGTGGTTTCTAGGGATGGGGAGAATTGGGCAATATGCAGACCGGGGCTTGTGGCCCATACCATTAGGGTCGCGATCGGCATGACAGGAAATAGAGACATAATTAAAACCGTTGCAATAAACGCCTTTTGAGCGCTTTGATATCATAGGACTGTTGATATTGGATTAAATCACAGTTATGGCGCTGTAAAAACCGTTGCTGTTCTTGGGTGGCAATTTCAGGGGCGATCGCCTTCAATTTCCAGTTATGGCACAGTTGAATCATGGCTTTAATCAGAGGTTGATTTTGCTGAAGGTGTTGCATGGAGCTACCATCAAGTTTCAGAGCATCGATGGCAAGAGAGCCTAACTGATTGAGAAACTGGTTGTTGTGACCTAGGTCTTTCAGGGTAATTGAGATTCCTTTCTGCTTTGCTAATCTCAAGGTAGCCGCCATTTGGTTTTGATTTTGAGCAACCAATAGAGTATTCGCCGCAAATTCTAAGTCTAGGCGTGAAGTAGGGAAACCATGGGTTTGACAGGTGCGATCGATAATCGCGAGTAGGTCTTCATTAAAAAGCTGTTCAGACACCTGAATAACAATGCGCAGGGGTTGTTTCCTGTCTTCGATGGTTTTGATTTGTTGACAGGCTTGGTCTAGAATCCATTGGTCTAACACCAAATTTAATCCGCAAACTGTGATTAATTGGGACAATTTGTTTTCAGGAATACCCCCCATCAGGGGATGTTCCCAGTGCAAGAGCGCAACGACGGAAACACAGTGGCGTTTTTTAATCTCGATTCTGGGTTGGTAACGGATTTCAAAGCGGTTGGTACTCCAAGCTTGATAGAATTCTTCTTCGAGTTTTAGGTCTCTGGTTTGGTCAAGACCAAATAAGGGCGCAACGTAAACCCGATAATGATTACCGCCCATACTTTTCACGTTACCGAGGGCAATACTAGCTTGCCGTTGCAGTTCGTCAAAACTGGTGGCTAAGGGATAGAAACCGATCCCCATGCTAGCCGTCACGATCGCGCGATGATAGCCGATGATAGCTGGTTCATTAATCACCTCTAAAATCTCTTGAGCGCGCTCTGTTGCCACACTTTGATCGGCTACTGGGGGTAACATCACTGCAAATTGCCCCCCATTCCCTTTGGCTACCTGACCTCCTAGAGGCTGGATCAACTGGGTGAGGCGTTGGGCGATTACTTTTAAGACCTCCTCGCCTTGACGATGACCGATGGCTTGCTGAATACGCTCTAAGCGATCTAATCCAATTAACATCAGGGGAATCAGGGAACGAGTCAAATCACTTTGGGCTACTGCTTGAGTAAAAAACCCTTCCGGTTGGCTAAACGCACTGATTTGAGGCAGTCCGGTGAGAGAATCATACTGTTCCAGTTGGGCAGAGCGAGATAAACGAGCAGCGATTGCCTCTAGTAGTTCATCAGGGGTAAAAGGTTTGATCAGATAATCATCAGCTCCTAAATTCATTCCGGTTCGCAGGTCTTGTCGTTCACCTTTGGCAGTCAGAAAGACAAAGGGAGTGGTTGCCGTAGCCGGATTTTGGCGCAAGGCATTTAAGACTCCATACCCATCAAGTTCAGGCATCATTACATCGCAGAGAATCAAGTCTACTCGATGGGCAAAAGCCAGTTCTAGACCGATACGACCATTCTCTGCACTCAGGGTTTCAAAGTCCTCAGCTTCGAGAAATTCGACCACATTACTGATAATTTCTGGATTATCTTCAATTACGAGAATGCAAACCATTTCAATTAAAAATAGGGAATAGGGAATAGGGAATAGGGAATAGGGAATCTCTGCGTCTCTCCATCCTCTCCATTCCCCTATGAACTGGTGGGTAAGGTAATGGTAATCCGGGTTTCCTCGTCGGGGATACTGGTAATGGTTAAGTCACCCTGATGAATTTGGGCAATCTGTTTGGCGATCGCCAGTCCTAAGCCTGAGCCTTGTTGCTCATGGAGTTTACGATTAAATTGCATATAGGCTCCAATTTGCTCGATTTGCTCTGGAATCATCCCCCGTCCTGAGTTAATTACGGTTAAGATGAACTGGTTATCTTTTACCTTTGTCATTACCTGAACTGGGGTTCCAGAGGGAGAAAACTTGAAGGCGTTATCAATGACTTCTTGTACCAGTTTATGTAATCGAGACGCTTCCATCTGGACGGAACTATCTTCTAACTCATATTTAAGATCGCTCGTGCGCTCAAATTGGTCTGCTTTTAAGGTAATCGCTTCTTCAACTGTATCTCGAATTGAGCCAGTAGAGTGGGAGCGCCATTGGTTGAGGCGATCGCTATTTTTGCTGGTCAATTCCAACTCAGCGTACAAAAGAAAATTCTGAATCAAGCGGTGTAATCTTTTTCCCGATACTAGGATCTGCTCGGCCATCTCTCGGATCTCTTCGGGTTTTAAGTCTTCTGCGGCATAACTCATCAGTTCCGCAAACCCCATAATTCCATTCAGGGGAGTGCGTAATTCATGGGGCAGCGATCGGGTAATACTCTCGCGCAACTCATCCAATTTTCCTTCAGACGCTTGTTTAATCAGAGCTTGTTTATCTAAACGACTGTTAATCGCTTTGAGTAATTGATCCGGTAAACAAGGTTTCGTTAAATAATCATCCGCCCCTAACTCCATCCCTGAACGGACATCATTTTTTTCTGCTTTCGCCGTTAAAAAAATAAAGGGAATCATCGCCGTTTTCGGATCGGAGCGTAATTGCTCTAATACTCCATAACCATCCAAGTGGGGCATCATCACATCACAGAGAATTAGATCGGGAATTTCGGCTTTGGCTATCTCTACTCCAATACAGCCATTTTCTGCTCCTAGCCCTTCAAACTCCTCCGCATCCAAGAGATCGAGAATATTTTCACGAATCATTTCCTCATCTTCAATCACTAATACTTTAACCATCTGTATTGGCTCCTCTGTGTCAAGATTATCAATATTGGTTTAGTTTACTCGTAAGGGTTAACCCATTTATCTCAATTTTCACCCCGTTTTTGCAGCAGTAACTTCGGCAATCTTTTCTCCGGTTTCAAGATTTGCGCTTCAAACTCCTCCTTCGCTAGGGGCTGACTGAAATAATAGCCTTGAATGATTTCGCAGTTCTGAGCCTGTAAAAAACTCCCTTCTGGTTCTGTTTCCACGCCTTCAGCGACGACTTGCAAATCCAGGGAATGCGCCATTTTGATAATCGCTGCTACCAGGGATTGTTGTTTCATATTCATTTCAATTCTTTTAATAAAACAACGGTCTATTTTTAAGGTGTCAAAAGGAAAATCCTTCAGATATTCTAGAGACGAGTATCCGGTGCCAAAATCATCTAAGGCAAGTTTAACCCCAATAGACTTGAGGGAATTTAAGATTTTCAATGCTTCTAGTTTCTGTTCAACTAAGGCATTTTCTGTTAATTCTAATTCTAGAGTGCCCGGGATATAGCCCATTGAGATCAAAGTATCTAAAAGCCATTGGCGCAAGGGGATTTGGGTAAGTTGGCGGGGAGATAAATTAACGCTCACCTGGAAGTTGGGGTTGAATTGCTGCCAGTGTTTCCCTTGTTTGCAGGCTTGCACCAGTACCCATTTACCGATCGCATCAATTAATCCCGTTTCTTCAGCGATGGGAATAAATTTAGCCGGAGAAATCCATCCCCGCTCTGGATGTTGCCAGCGAATCAGGGCTTCTGCACCAATAACATTACCGGTGTGCAAGCTGACTTGGGGTTGATAATGGACATCAAGTTCTTGGCGCTCTAGGGCGTATCGTAGATCGGCTTCTAGGTTGAGGCGATCGCTCGAACCGACGTAAAAGGTGGGAATATAGAATTGATATTTATTACCTCCCTGTTCCCTGGCCTGATTAAGAGCACGACTGGCATTTTGGATGAGAGGATTGATATCTTGCCCATCCCTGGGATAATAAGTGATACCAATACTGGCGGTCATAACCAGATTTTCCTGCTCGATCGCAAAGGGTTGAGAGAGCTGTTCAAGCAGAGTTTGTATCTGTGCCATCACTTGATGTCGGGAGAGGTGTTCCCCTAAAATGGCTACAAATACATCATCACTCAGGCGAGCGAGAATTGTTGAAGTTGAGGGATCGAAAGTTTCCCAGATGCGTTGAGCCGCAGCTTGCAGGAGGCGATCGCCAATATCATAACCGAGGGTATGATTAATCCGCTCAAACCGATCTAAACCAATACATAACACTGGGATCAGTTGCTCCTGTCCAGCAACGAGGGTGGAGCTATTTTGCACCAGGGTTTGGAAGAGATCCCGTAAACGGGTACGGTTGGGAAGATGGGTTAACAAGTCTTCTGAGGCTTGACGCTGAAGTTCTTGTAAATAGTGGGCATTCAGACTCGCCTTTTTATCCAACCGGGCAGCAACAGCCCTGAGAATTTCATTGGGCAGACAGGGTTTCATCAAATAATCATCCGCCCCTAGCTCCATTCCATAACGAAAATCTAGGCGATCTCCTTTTGCCGTTAAGAAAATAAATGGAATATGGGAAAGAGCTGGATTTTCTTGTAGTGTCGTTAATACTGCATAACCTGTTAACTCCGGCATCATCACATCACATAAAATCAAATCAGGTATCGCGTTTTGGGCGATCTTCAACCCTTCGCGACCATTGTCTGCACCCAGGACTTCATATCCTTCTGATTCCAACAATTCCAGAACATTTTCCCGAATTGCTTCATCATCTTCAATGACCAGAATTTTCGCCATAGTCAGTCTCTGATAAGTTTAAAGGTAAAACCACGGTGAACGTGCTACCGACTCCCACCTCACTTTCTACTGTAATCTCTCCCTGCTGTAAATCAACAGCCCGCTTAACAATTGCTAATCCTAACCCCGTTCCGGGGATATTTTCCACCTCACTACCGCGATAGAAAGATTTGAATAAGTGTTCTTGCTCTGACCGACTAATCCCCATACCCTGATCTTCTACTTTTAAAATTAAGTTTTTATCCTTATTTGCTAACTCGACAATTGCATGAGAACCTTTAGGTGAATAGTTCACCGCATTTGAGAGTAAATTATAAACAATATGTCCCATTAATTCTGGATCTAAATAAACTTGATGAGTATGGAGAGCATCCGTTTTGAATTCAATGTCTATGTGGGTTTTGGAGGACGTTTTAATTTCGTCAATCATTTGGGTACATAGCGTTTGAATATCTAGCCCTTTGGGTTTAGGATTTAATTGTTCAGGATCTGCCTGACCAATAACCAAGATATCTTCGAGAATGCGAGTCATACGCTGGACACCAGACTTGATGCGATCGAAATGAATTTGTTTTTTATCTTCTGTCCATTTATGACTATATTTTTCTAATAATCCTGCCGAAAATAAAATCGTTGCTAAAGGGGTACGAAATTCATGGGAAACCATAGTAATAAACCGAGACTTTAAATCTACTAACTCTCGCTCTTTAGCTAGATTTTTTTCCATCTCGATTTCTACCTGAGCGCGAGCCAGGGCAATATCTAAAGTAGTATTTAAATCTCGCTCTTCAAAGGGTTTGACGACATAGCCAAAGGGGTTAGTTTTCTTCGCTCTGTCTAGGGTTTTTGGATCGGTATGAGAGGTTAAGTAAACCACAGGTATTTTAAAGTTATGGATAATTTTTTCTCCAGCTTCTATGCCATCCATTTCTCCTTTCAGCACAATATCCATTAAGACTAAATCTGGCTTAACTTCTGGCACTTTTTCTAAGGCTTTTTCCCCCGAGCTGACTATTCCCACAACTGCATATCCCATCCGCTGCAAGCTGTTGCGGATATCCATGGCAATGATTCGCTCATCTTCAACGACTAATATTTTTATCAAGTTCATCATTTTGATCTGCCTTCTGTTTATCAATCCACGGAAAAGTTATTTTGACATAAGTTCCTTGCTCACCCATTAACCTTAAATTTCCTTCAAGTTGCTCGACTAAATTCTGGACGAGTTGTAAGCCCAAAGAATCGATTTCTTCGAGGTCGAAGTTTTCTGGTAATCCTCGACCATCATCTTGGACTAAAAGACTCAGGGTTGCATCATCCTGACGGATAAATTCTACTGTAATTGTTCCTGATGATTGTTCTACAAAGGCATACTTAAAACAATTAGAAACTAATTCATTGACAATCAAGCCACAGGGAATTGCTGTGTCCACATCTAAGGCAATAGATTCAAGATTGAAGTCGATCTCAATCTTTTGAGAGGATCGGCTATAGGAACTGAGTAAATTACTGACAACTGTATAAAAGTAATCTTGGGCATTAATTTCTCCCATTTCTTGGGAATGGTAGAGTTTCTCATGAATCAAACTCATGGAGCGGACGCGATTTTCACTATCTTTGAAGAGTTCTCGATCTTGGGGATTTTGCACATAGCTTGATTGTAATCTTAATAAGCTAGCAATCACTTGCAAGTTGTTTTTGACGCGGTGGTGTAGTTCTTTGAGCAAGATTTCTTTTTCTTGTACTGATAATTGGAGTTTTTCATTAAGGTGTCTTAACTGTGCGGTTCTTTTCTTAACTCTAGCCTCCAATTCTTCATTGAGAGATTCTAGAGATTCAGCGGCTTTTCGCTGACTGGTGACATCACTAAAACAGTGAACTCTGCCCCGAATATAACCACTGAGTTCATAGGGTCTAGAGATCAGTTCAATCATCCGATCGTCAATGAGTTCAATCAGATGTTGATGAGTTTCTGTGGGGTCTTGATAGTTCTGATTGATGAAGTTAATAAAGTCTTCTGGATAGCGCATTTGATCGAGTAAGAAGGCGTTCACTAACTGGGAATCCCTAGAAGATAAGATGTGATCGGGAATGCGCCACAATTGCACATATTGTTGATTATAATTGAGGATATCGCCTTCTCGATTTAAGACTAAAATGCCGTCAGCGGTAGAGTCTAATGTGGCTTGTAAAAGGGAGATCGATCGCTCTAGAGCGGCTTCGGTGTGTTTGCGTTGGGTAATGTCTTCGGAAATAGAGGCTAAACGATAGATGCGATCGCCGACTGGATAACGCACGGGGAAACATCGGGTCCGAATCCAGCGGGTGAGACCACTGGGGAGCAGAATACGGTATTCTTGTTCCCAAGGGCCATGACGTTGAGCGGGTAAGGTGGCTTGAATGCGATCGCTCTCTTGAGGATGAATAACACTTAACCAGGATTGGGGATTTTCGTATAAACTTTCGCACGATTGTCCCCAAATTTTTTCGTAGGAAGGACTGACATAAATGATGGCTTGGTTATCAATATCTGTTAACCAAAAGACTTCATTGAGGTTTTCTACCAGATTGCGAAATCGTTCTTCTGAATCTCGTAAGGCTTCAATATTGAGGGTGGTTTCGATTAAACTATTACCCAGAACAACTTGACCGACTACAACCCCATCCTCATTTTTCATCACCATCCCTCTGATGCGGTAGGGAATTGGCCCTGCACGAGTCAACAGTAGGGTATCGATTTCATTTTGTCCGTCCTGAAAGGCTTGTTGAATATGTTGGGTAATCGCCGCTCGCTCTTCGGGAGGAAAGAGAATTAAAACGGATTCATTCATTAACCGAGTTTGACTTAAACCGGTGACTTTTTCTAGACCCGGATTCCAGCGTTGCAGATAATATTCCGTGTTAATAGAATATAAAATATCAGGTAAGCGGTTAAATTGGCCTTGACGAGCGTTTAAACGTTGCGATCGCTCATAGGCTGATAAGACCAGTCGTAAAAACTCTTCTTCTTTCTCCCTATTGTCTGCACCTAACTTGCCACAGGAGATCTGATGGATATGGACAACATCAACGACACTGATATCTGAAGCAAATGCCAGTTGTCCTAAAAAAATATTGGCGGATACGGGAACGGTAGGTGCAAGCAAACCTTCTTGCTCATCCGTTGCCAAGCGGGTTCCCGACTCTGTATCCTCGGGATAACTGACTGTTCCTTGAAGATAGGTTCGCAGTTCTATGGTATAACGCTGATGAAATTCAGCTAATGTCTCATCTTTTGAGACCATTCTTCCTCCCCATACGGAACTCCTGCTATCTTATCCTAGCGCAGTGAGGAAGAGCTTTGCGCTCTAAAGTAGTACTTGAGAAAAAGATGGGGAACAGGGGGAGGATGGGGAAGAAATTTCCCATACCCCCATGCATCGATCAATGCACTATTCTAGTCTCGTCAAGGTACTACTGCTAAGATTTATTACAATTTTCGCGATTTTGCATAAAACAGCCGTCATGTTTCTGAGATCTCTATAGAGCCACTCATTCATGAGGTGAATGTTATGAGTCAAGAATTTATTAACCGGGTTGTGGAATTGACGAACTTTCAGCGTAGTCAATTCGGTTTAGCTCCTTTGGTTGTTAATGCACAGTTGACGCAAGCGGCTCAAAGCCATACTGAAAATATGGCCTTTCAGGACTTTTTTAGTCATACTGGCTTAGATAATAGCTCTATTGGCGATCGCATCAGCGCTACCGGATATCAAGCTTCTACAGGAGCCGAAAATATTGCCGCAGGATATCAAACGCCAGAACAAGTAGTTGAGGGATGGATGAATAGTCCTGGACATCGAGCCAATATCCTTGATGCTAATTTACAGGAAATTGGAGTCGGTTACTTTTTTCTCGCTAATGATACCGGTACTGTTAACTACAATTCCTATTGGACACAAGTGTTTGGTACTCCTCGTAATGGTGTCGTAACCCCTGCACCTGCACCGACTCTAGTCAATCCAACTAGCCCTTTTACCCTGGGTTCCGATCTGAATGACCAAATGACGGGAACGGTTAGTAATGATACAATTTTTGCTCTAGGGGGAGATGATATTGCTCGAGGGAATAGTGGTCATGATTATGTCAATGGAAACTTAGGCAATGACCAAGTTGCCGGAGATTTGGGTAATGATTCTGTGCGTGGAGGTCAAGGGAATGATTTTGTTTTTGGCGATCGCCAAAACGATCAGGTTTTTGGTAATAATGGCGATGATATCCTCTACGGCGGCCAAAATGAAGATTACCTTGATGGCGGAGCAGGTAATGATATCCTCTATGGAGACCTGGGATCGGATGTTGTTATTGGTGGCACAGGAAACGATATCTTTGTCCTCCGTCCCGGTGCGCCAGATTTAATGTTTTACAACGATGCTGAGGATTATATTGGTTTAACTGGAGGGTTATCATTTAATAGTTTAACCTTCAATTCTGGCAGTGGAGAATTAGCCAACGCCACATTAATTTATCAAGCCGGAACGACGAATGTTTTAGCCATTCTCCCCAATGTTGCCCCGAGCCAGATCGATCCAGGAGATTTTATTTTAGTTTAATAGAATTACCCGCCAGAAACCGGGGTTCTCAAAGAGGTCCGGTTTCTCGTATTCTATGCTAGTGTATAGGATGAATAAAATAATGAACAAAGTTATGGAAAACAATCCCGCAGGAACTCTAATTGAAATCGATCCAATGCTCCTGCAAGAAGCTCTTGCGTTGAGTAAATCTCCTACACCTACTGAGTTACTTGAAGCTGCTTTACAAGAGTATATTCAAAGCCGAAGACAACTGAAAGTTGTTGAGCTGTTTGGGACGATTGATTATGATCAAGAGTATAACTATAAGCAACAGCGACAAATCTGATGAAGGCTCTGGTTGATACTTCAGTGTGGTCACTGGTATTGCGATGCAACACAACGAATAAAGTGAATGAAGCCGCTACCATTTTACAGGATTTAATTGCAGATGGACGAGTGGTCTTAGTGGGAGCAATTCGTCAGGAAATCCTTTCCGGGATACGCTACAAGGAACAGTTTAATCAATTGAAAGAGTATCTTCGCACTTTTCCAGATTTAGAGCTAACCCCTGAAGATTATGAGTTGGCCGCAGAGTTCTTTAATAGCTGTCGCAGCAAAGGTATTCAGGGTTCAAATACTGACTTTCTGCTCTGTGCTGCTGCTCATCGCTGTGGGTATAGTATTTTCACAACAGATAAGGATTTTGAGAATTTTCGACAATACATTCCCATTGTATTAGTAGATCGTAACCTCAATGACGTTATACATTTTGGACAGCGATCATTTGAGTCTCTATCAACGAGGTGATAAACCTCTAAGCCAGCGACTAGTGACGATTCAGGCTAATCTAATTGCCATCACTGTAATTAGTGTTGAAGAATTAATCCGAGGTCGTTTGGCACAAATTCGCAAAGCCAATAAACCTCAAGAACGGGTGTCTTCCTATTACTGGTTTACTAAGACAATCGAATTTTTACAAGATTTTACCTCGTATGGTCTCTCAGACGAACACCCTACCGATCGCGTTAAATCGGATTATTTGGAAATAGTTTTAAAATGTAGGGTGGGCAGACACTGCTCGCCCTATCTTTGCTAATGGCGATCGCCCAATCCCCTCAGAAAAGATTGTCGGGCTGCTAAAATATCGGTAATACCCATACACTCTTCTAATAAGCGCAAATTGAGAGTGGGTAAACATTGACTATCCTCGGCGCGATCGTATCCACTCAAATCCGATCGCAGCACGTAGAGCGAAAGGCGATCGTTTTGCCAAAACCAAACTTCTGGGATACTGAATCTACGGTACTTTTCCAATTTATCAATGCCACCGCTTCCCACACTTATGAACGCACCTTTCTTTCCCCAAGTTTCCGTTATTGTGCCGGTGTATAACGGTGAGGAGGACTTACCGGAATTGTTACAGGGGTTTCGGAACCAGACTTATCCAAACAATCGCCTAGAATACCTGATTGTCGATAATGGTAGCAGCGATCGCACCTCGGAAATTCTCCAAGCTGCCGACTTACCCAACCTCAAACCCCTGAGTCAAACCGAGATCCAAAGTTCCTATGCAGCGCGAAACTTGGGCATCAAAACCGCTCAGTATGAGATTCTCGCCTTTACGGATGCCGACTGTCGTCCCCAACCGGAATGGTTAGCGAACCTGGTTAAACCGTTTGCCAAGCCAGACATTGGGTTATCGGTGGGCGAAATTATCGCGCTTCCCGGTAACACTCTACTGGAACAACACGCTGATCGCCAAGAAACCCTCTCCCAAAAACATACCCTCGCGAACCCCTTCTGTCCCTATGGACAAACAGCCAACTTAGCAGTGCGTCGCTCTATTTTCGATCGAGTGGGACTGTTTCGTCCCTATTTAACCACAGGAGGAGATGCAGATATCTGTTGGCGTATTTTGCGCGAAACTGACTGGAAATACGAATTTGTCCCCGATGCAACCGTTAAACATCGCCACCGTCGCACCCTCAAAGAGCTGCAAAAACAATGGTATCGCTATGGAAAATCGAACCGCTATTTACATCAACTCCATGGCGTAGACTTGATGCGTTCCCTAACGCTCAAAGAAACCCTCTATCGGATGACACGCTGGATGGTTAAAGAAGTCCCCCTCACCAGCGCCAAAATGCTCTTAGGGAAGGCCGATATTGTAGACTTAGTGAAGACTCCTTTAGGGTTGTACATGTTCCAAGCCAGAACTCAAGGGCAAACATTTTCCGATCTGCCGGAAAATGCCCGCTATATCGAACCCCTCACCCCTAACTCCTAAACTATGCGTTCATATACCCTATTAGCGTGCGCGAAAATTAATTTATATCTGGAGATTGTCGGCGATCGCGCCGATGGTTATCATGAATTAGCGATGATTATGCAAAGTGTGGGTTTGTGCGATCGCCTGCAAATCGAACCCTCTGGTACAGATATCATCCGCATCACCTGTAACCATCCCGATGTTCCCAGTGACTCTAGTAACTTAGCCTATCGTGCAGCGGAGTTAATGTGTTCCGAGTTTCCCGAAGCCTTCGCCCAATATGGAGGTGTGAATATTAGCATTGATAAACACATTCCCGTCGCTGCTGGGTTAGCCGGAGGATCGAGTAATGCGGCGGCTGTATTGGTGGGGATGGATTTGTTATGGAATTTGGGCTTAACTCAGGGAGAATGCGAACGGTTAGGAGAGCAGTTGGGGTCAGATGTGCCGTTTTGCGTTCGAGGGGGAACAGCTTTAGCTACGGGACGGGGAGAAAAATTATCCCCTCTGCCGGATCTAGATCAATTGTATGTGGTGTTGGCCAAGTATGAAAGCGTGAAGATTTCCACCGCTTGGGCGTATAAAACCTATCGCAACATCGATGAAGAGTCCTATATTCGCGACCCAGAACATATTGAAGCCTATGGTCAAAAAGTTCATTCCGGGCCGATAGTGAGGGCGATCGCCAGCAAGAATCATGCTATCATTACCGAAGAATTGCGGAATGATTTTGAAAAAATTGTTTTACCCGAATATCCCCAACTCGTCGCGCTCAAACAACGGTTTATAGAAGCCGGGGCACTGGGTACACTCATGTCGGGTTCAGGGTCTACCATATTTGCCCTTACCGAATCTCAAGCGGAAGCTGACCGAATTAAAAGCGACATCGAACAACAATTAAATGACCCCGATCTCAACTTATGGGTCGCTCAGTTTTCACCAACAGGCATTAAAGTGAGTGACTAATAGATACTCTAGCAATCATGATCAATCATAACGAATCAATTTCTGAACAGACGAGTAAACCGGCTATTTCTGCCAATGTTACCCCAGTGCGCTGTTTAACCGGCGCTCTGATGAGTGGGGCGATTACCTCATTTCTCTATTTCCTCTCCATGTCCATTATTGAGACATTTGCCAATAAGCCGCTCGCGACAAAAAATGCGATCGCTTTAAATATTGGTGCAGCCGTCCGCACCCTCGTCATGGGCATGGGATTATTAGCGACTGGTGTATTTGCTCTGACTACAGTCGGATTGTTAGCTCTAGCCATTCAACTCAGCGTTCGCAAAAGCACTGTCAATTAATCCCCGCTTGAACGAAAAAGAATGCACTATTCTATATGAAACAGTCCACTACTAGAACTATCTGCTCCAGCTTTTATAGCGCTTCGCGAAGCGTGTGTTTACAATAATCTGTAGGGACTTTCTGGCCGGAAAGCCCCTACATGCGCCCTTATCTGTCAAGACTATAGCGCGCAGCGCTATACTATTCGCTGATCAGAACAAGAGGCTCTTTCTGGGGAATTTTTATCGTAATTTCCAGAGTTCCCCCTAATGCATTTACCACCTCCTGAAGTGTATTTAACTCCAGACATTCCCTACTTTCTAGTTTTGCTTTTCCGGGATGCGCTTCGGTAAAATATTGCTCTAACTCTTCCTCCAACAATCCTAACTTCTCTTGCAGATACTGGAAAGTCAGTTCTTCAAGATAAATTTTATTCGCTCTAGCTTTAATCCATTCCTGTCGTTCTGGAGAAAGTTTTGCTAACTCTGACGATAACGTTGTATAGTCTTTCATTATTCTTCTTCCTTCAGTTTTTCAAGATAGTTTTCATAACGTTGCTCTGCTATAGGAATATTTTCCTTATACCATTGCTTGTTACCCGTTTTATTGCCGCCAACCAGTAAAATAGCTTATCGTTCCGGGTCGAACGCAAATAAAATCCGCCAAGGGTCTCCTTTATATTGAATACAAAGCTCTTTGAGATTCTTAATTGAAGAGACTTCAAGAGTATCAACTCTCGGTCTGCCCAAAGACGGGCCGAATTTCATCAACAGAGTTAAAACTGAAAAGACTTCATCTTGGAGTTCTTGTGCCTGTTGATAAAACCAGAGCTTAAAATCGGGATCGAATATAACAGTCCATTTCATAAACTATAACTCAACTCGCAGCAAAGTCAGTAAACTTCCGTTTATATTGAGATTATCGTTGGAGTTTTGCGGCAATTCCTTCTAAAGATAACGCTTGAGGGGGAGGAATTGTACAGACGGAACTGTTGCCATAACTATACTCAGGATCGTGAATCATGGCTAGAGTTTGATAGATATGGAAACGGTTAATTTCTTCCGGTAAAGTTAAGCCGAATTCTTTTAAACAATCCGCTAATTTGAATTGGTAGAAAAATATTTTTTCGCCCTTCGGTCGCTCAAAAAATCCCCAATTAAGTGCCATCCCAACTGCGGCACGATAGGGATCATTTTTCAATTTACCAAGGTTACGGGGCAGATCTTCAGGACTAATTGTATTTCCGGGGGTTCCTAGATAGGTATAGTTATTGGTTTTCATCGCTGACCAAAAATCCGGTTTATTTCGCCAATCTTGAATGATTTCGATGTTTACCCTAATATCGGGATCGCCCTGATAATATTCCCAAATTGAACTCATGGTGTGGTGAGAGTCAACCATATAAAATTGATTCCCCGGGCCTAAAACAACCGGTACTTTGCGCTGATTTACATAGTTTTCAACCGTTGCATATTCAGAAGATTCTCCGCGATCAATAACCTTTAAAACCGCGACCTGATATTGCACTTGATACTTACCCACCACGGGTTGTGTGGGATGCAAATCGGCGATCGCGATCTGGCATTCCAGAGTCGTTCTCAGTTGAGGAGGACGGGAGGGACAAGGGGGAATTCTAGCGTCTGCGGATGGAGGAAGAACGATCGATAAACCCAAAACGACTAGAGTCAGGCAGAAGAGCCAGAATTTTTGCACAGGTCAAACTCACCAAAAAATGCATACTCGTACAGGGTAATAGTGAGACTTTCATCTGTCAAATCAATTAAATCTTAAAATAATCAGATCCAAAACGAAAGGAAAAAAACCAGTTTTCCCTATTCCTCACTCTCTTCCTCTACATTTAAAGTATCTTGATAGGGTAATTCTTCCCAGAGAACACGATAGACTTGTAGGGGATCTTTTTTACCTTTGACTTGTACAAGGGGTAAGCGTTCTACAGGAATTTGATGCGGGTTCAATTGGGCGAAAGTGCTGGCAGAAATGAGGATTTCATTCGCTTTAGCTTCACTACAAATGCGACTAGCTACATTCATCGTATCGCCAATATGGGCATATTGAATCAGGCGTTCTGTGCCAATGTTTCCGGAAGCCACTCGTCCGGTATTTAAACCAATGTGAATATGAATGGGATGATGGTTACGACGTTGGCGCTGGATATTCAGCCGTCTAACAGCCCATTGCATGGAAATAGCTGCTTTGACCGCTCGTTCTGCATCATCTTCTCTTTGATAAGGTGACCCCCAGACGGCAACTAAGGCATCGCCAATATATTTTTCTAGGGTTCCTTCATAGGGGAAGACAATTTCTTCGACCATCATACTGAAGTATTCATTGAGCATCTCAATCACTGCCCGGGGAGACATGAGGGAAGACATTTGCGTAAATTGACTGATATCGGAAAACAGGGCTGTAACTTCTGTGTCTACAATTTTGTTCAAGTTGCCTTCTTCCCGTAGTTTACGGCTGACAGCTTTGGGAAAAAATCGTTCTAGCTTGTCCCGAAGGACGGCTTCGGATTCCATTTTCTGATAGAGTTGACTATGATCGATCGCGATCGCTGCCTGGTTCGCTAAAGCAGTTAAGAATTCTACATCTTCATCGGAATAGACATTAGCCAAGGATAAATTATCCACGTATAACACCCCAATGACCGTATCGCGAGGCTTGAGAGGGGCACAAATCGAGGCATGAATACATTGACTAATGACCGAATCAGAATCACTAAACCGACGATCCATTTGGGCATCTGCCGTCATAATAGTTTGTTGTTTTTCACAAACATAATTTGTGATTTTTTTACTATAAAATTGATAGTCTGCATGAATACCGACTTGAGAATGTACCGCTTTAACTTGCAGCTTTTCGGTTTGCGGATCGATCAACAAAATAGCAGCGCGGTCAATCTGCATTAAATCCAACAGAATTTCTAAGATTTTTTTGAGTAACTTATCGAGTCTTTTGGGATAGGAGAGTTGTTTACTAACTTCTAACAAAAGTTTGAGTTTATCTTCTTTCCGTTTTTGTTCATCCTGTTCTCGCAATTTGAGTACGGTTAAGCATTGTTCTTGATCGGACAATAACTCAGGTATTCCCACGTTGCCTCGATCGAGAGAAAATTCTTTAATAATAGTGCGATGTTCCTCTGGATCTAAACCCATGTTTTCTTCAACAACTTCCAGTTGGTCTCGATATTGAAAGCTAATTTTACCGCAGCGAATGATATCCTTATCCTTGAGTAATTTACTATCAATTCGACTTTCATTAATAAAGGTATGATTACTGCTATTGAGGTCGCTCATCTCAACCCCACTCGGTGTCCAGTGAATTTCGGCATGATGGCGGGAAATACTGGCGTGACTAATCACGATCATGTTATCGAGCGATCGCCCCAGGCTATTGATTCCCCAACGCAGTTCATATAATTTTTCATCCTGACTATGGGGAGCGTAGATTAAGTACGGCATAGTGTTTTCATGCGGGATGATAAGGGATAAAATAAAGCCTGGAACAGACTTTAATCAAGTTTGAGGTGATTTTTATACTCAAGTATAGGCGATTTAAATAGCTTTGGCAAACAGGGTATACTGACGTATGGGTTGAGCATATCGATGGCTGATGTTTAGGGATGAATTACCTTGATACATAAGGGCATGAATTACGGATTTATAGCCTAACTTTTGGGCAATTTGATGACATTGCCACACCAAGAAACTCCCTAGCCCAGCGTAATCTTTTCGGGGCAAGATAGCAACGGTTTTCAGAATCACAGTCTCAACAGGTAAGTTCCGTTGTCTTAGGCAAAAATCCGGAAGAGCAAATAAAAAACCAACAATGGCGTTTCCTTGCTGCGCTAATACTACTAATTCTGGGTTAATGTAGCTACGGACTGGGTTATACTGCTCGATAAATTCGGACTCTGAGAGGGGTGTATATAAGAAATTTCGCGCAAATGCAATTCTAGAAACATGATAAATTTGACGGAGTTCTTCTTCCCACTTGTCCAAATTCAGGGGGCGAAGGGTAAGGTCGAGTTTTTTCAGGCGATCGCCGACTCGCTCTAAGCGACGATCGCCTTGATTTAAATCAGTGACTAAGGCAGAATAATAGCCAGCTAAAGGACTAAATCCAGCCTCTAGAATCTGTTCAACATAGTCTGGAGGATTGTTAGGTTCGAGAAAGAAAGCGGGATGCTCTCCTCGATCGGTAATCCAGCGATAATTGCGCCAAGTATTGCCATCAATAGGCGCAACGGCTAAAGTGCAATGGTGTTGCCCTAAAATCTCTAGACTACGACTCAATAAAGCTTTAGCGCTTTGACGATCTTGGGCAGCATAATGGCCAATTAATCCAAGGTTTTTTTGACCATAATTTGGCGTATTTTTCCACCAGAGGGAACAGCGAGCGACTAAGGTTTGATTGTGCAAAATTGCCAGATGTAGATCCGGTTGATGTTGCTTCAATTCAGTTGCACTGAGAGCAGAAATTCCGTCAACACTGGCTAAGATCTCTAGCTCAGATTCTCGATCAATTAAACGATAATCATACATAGAAAAATCCCCTTTACCCATGACCCATTACCCAAATGTTTAAGCTAATTGCCGATCCCAAAGCAACGATCGCCGATCGCCCGATCCACATCCACGTCTCATCTAGATTCCGGCAACTCCCTTGTAGGAGAGCAAAGACAATGGCGATTGGCCCCATGATCATGAATCCTTCTCCAGCATAGGCGATCGCCTGGCTGTCCCAGCCTTGAATCCATAAAAAAGGGACAAAAATTAACACCCATCCCTTCACCACAGAGCGCCCAATAAACCGCCAATTCGGTAATTGAGGATGAAATTGAGGTACAGCAATATCAATGATGGCTAGATGAGCCGCAAAGGCTAAGGTATAGGGATAAAAACAAAGGGTTTCACCCATGATTTTACCCAGTAATAACCATAAAATCCCGGTTGAGCCAATACTCAAAACTGCCCGCATGTCATGGCGACGTTCCTGGTATTGTTGAGTCCAAGGACAGAGTAAAGAATAGGCTAAAAATAGGATAACTGGAGCAATAAACCAGCGCCAATCTGCCAATACCCAAGTTAAATATCCGAACCAAGCACTCCCTAAAACAGCGCTATCATTGAGGGTCGTTCGGTGTCGCCAATTGAGGGTTAATAGGCCCACAATGAGGGTGAGAATGAGACGAAAACTGAGAGAGGGAATATCCATGGGCAGGAATAACTTTAACATGATCAATCCGCCGATGGGAATAAAGATATTATCCAATCCTTGCCAGGCGATCGCCTCTAAAACCATCACTTGCAAGCCTAGAATCACCGCAATTAATAGGCTTTCGGCTCGTCCTGTCTCCGTGAGCAGCAGTAAAGGAACATGGGTACTTAAAAAAGCTACTGTGAACAAGGCGATCGACCCTTCCGCACTTTTGTGTCCCTCCGAGGTACTATAGGTGTGCAATCCATAGCTCACCCCAATGAGTGCGGCAACTGCATCCCCAAGTGTCAGAAGGAGCATGGGAATCAGATAGTAGACCCAATTCCCTTGGGACAAGGTAAAAACCAAGGCAACTGAAAGGGGAAAATACACTTCTCCCCACGAGCTACGAGCTACGCCATCCGTTACGCTGCCCAACCGTTGATGAAAGTAGGGGATAAACTTAATACTGCATAAAAAGGCGATCGCGCCCATAGCCAAGCCAATTACCGGCAGGGGCGAATCAAATAACCAGGGAAAACTTAACGTTACTAACCCCATGCCCACATGAAGTAATTTACGCACCCATTCTGGATGTGGAGAGTACCGGTGCTGATACTCTCGCAACAGGAGCATCAAGCCGGCGAGAATCGATAAGACGAACAGTACACTCACCCAAGGAGGAAACATGGGGATTGATAGCGCTTCGCGCTAGGGAATAGGGAAAAAGTAGGTTTTACCGTATATCAATTGAAAATTAGAACTGAAAAATGATTTTATTTTAATTCTTCCGATGATTATTATCCAACTCAATCCTTGTGCCTGCCCATTGGAGCTTATTGCGGAGGGTGCGATAGTAGGAATGGTTTTCTTCGAGGATAATAAATTTGGCTTGATAATCAGCCATTCGCACATCAACACGATGACCTGGCCAAATGGCTGTACCCATGACTCCATCTGTCCAGAGTTTGGTACTTAAATCGTAGTCTGCCAGGGGCCAAACACTGACGATGCAGCCAGACGGAATAACAATAGGACGACTCGATAAACTTAACGGACAAATGGGAGTCACAGTCATGGCCTCCATTCCTTCATGAATGATCGGCCCATTGGCAGAGAGATTGTAACACGTTGAACCCGTGGGAGTGGAGACCAATAAACCATCCCCTTGATATTGATCGACGACTTCCCCATCGATCTCAATCTCTAGCTTCGAGGTAATCATGCGGTCATGGGAAGCCGGTTTAATGCAGATTTCATTCAACGCCAAAAAGCGATCGCTCACCGGAGGGATAAACCGCTGATTGCCTTCATAAACTGCTGCTTGGAGCATCATACGTCGTTGTATGGCGTAGCGATCGCCTTGCAACCGTTCCCAAACCCGTTGCGTATCATAAAAATTATCTGCCGACTCCGTTAAAAAACCTAAATTTCCCCCAATATTCACCGCTAAAATCGGGATACCTTCGGCTGCCAACTGTCGAGTGGCTGCCAGTGCCGTGCCATCTCCCCCCAAAACCACTGCCAGATCAATGGGTTCAGTCGCTGAAGCCAAAAATACAGGATATGGATTATCTTTAGCCCCCGATGGCCCCATCAGCACTCGACAACCCAAAGCATCCAACTCTTTCGCGCATCGTTCTGCCCATTTACGACTATCCGGGTCTCCTGCTTTATGGGAAATAATGACCTGTTTGAGTTCCACGATTCAATGAATAATTAACCTGAGTTCGGGATAAGCGATCGCTAGAAAATAATGAATACGAGCATCGGGTACGCTGACTTGTGAGAAATTATCAGCCTGATCCCTTCTCATAACTACCAGCTTAGAAGAACGGTTCTGCTATGTCGATGACTTTTGTCAAATATTTGAACCGGCTTAATTAACCATAGTAATTGAATCTCCTTCGACTAGCATTGATTGCTCCCAGACTTGAGTCCATCGCCCCACAGTAAAAATGCCTCACTCACGTTAAAATAAACCTGAATTACATCAGGTCAGGTAAGAGAATGGCACTAATTATCACAGGTAAGAAGCTAATTCGAGACTTAGAGAGCGAAGGCGCACTGGGCATGTATGTCCCCCTAGAAGGAGGAGAGGAAGGACGCTATATCCGCCGCGTCCGTGCAGCCGGTTATACACTACTGTCCCTAGACGCAAGAGGTTTAGGAGATTTATCCGCTTATTTAACTGGAGTGCATGGGGTACGTCCTCCCCACCTCGGTAAAAAGAGCAGTGGTAAAAAAGCCGCCGTCGGTGATGTCTACTTTATTCCGCCCATTATTCAAACCCAACTCGCTCAACTGCCTGCCAAGTCAAAGGGGCTACTGTTGTGGATTATCGAAGGTCATATCCTATCGTCAGAAGAACTCGGTTATCTAGCGGCGTTGCCTAGTCTAGAACCTAAGGTAAAACTGATTGTGGAATTAGGAGGCGATCGCGATGTTCGCTGGCTTCCTCTAAAACAAGCCCTCTAGAAAAAACGGTTTACCCATTACCCATTATCTACCCGCGCCAAGCGCTATCTATCAAGGAGATCATATCTATGGCAGAAGAGATTCTAAAAAACCGCGACTATACTCTAATTATCGACAAAAGTAATAGTATGTCGCTGCAAGATCAACCGGGAGGTAAAAGTCGGTGGCAAGCGGCCCAAGAATCTACATTTAAGGTAGCCCAATTCTGTGAAAAACTCGATCCAGATGGAATTACCGTTTATTTGTTTTCCGCTAACTTCCGCCGCTATGATAACGTCACGGCTAGTAAGGTAGAACAAGTTTTCCAAGAAAATACTCCCTCTGGAGTCACTAAGTTCGATCAAGTGCTTGAACATGCCCTCAATAATTATTTTGAGCGTAAAGCGGCTGGTCAAGCGAAAGAAAACGGAGAAACGTTTTTAGTGATTACCGATGGTATTGAAGGAGAAGAAGAAAAGAAAGGTGCCATTGCCTTAATTCGAGATGCCTCAAGCAAAATTGACCGCGATGAAGAGTTAGCTATTTCTTTTATCCAAGTAGGCAAAGATCCCAAAGTAACCGAGTTTCTTAAGGCTTTAGATGACCGGATGGTTGAAGTCGGTGCGAAATTCGACATTGTGGATACTGTTATCATGGAGGAAATGGAGTCCATGACCCTGACAGATGTATTGATGAATGCTATCTATGATTAGGGTTAGAGATTAGGGGATCATTGATCTCCTAGTGTATTGGGGAGGTTAGGTAGACAATGAGTTCTATTGATGATTTCTTGAATGAGTTGAAGGTTCAACATCAGCAGAAACAGCCCGGAGATCGCCAGCCTCCCCCTCTCGATCGCTTTCCTCAGCAGAACCAAGAGAATGAACCAATGGATGATTTGCTCTCTGATATTAAGTCTGGGTTTGTACATGGGAATGATGTAGAGGGAGAGGAAGTTGGGTTAGATGAGCTTCGCCAACGGTATCAGCAAGGAAAAAAAGCAGCTACTGCGGAGTCTCAAACTTCAGAATCGGATTTAGACGAGATTCGCCAACGATATCAACCTGAAAAAAAAGCGCCTACTGCGGACTCTGAACCTTCGGAATTAAATTTAGAACAGATTCGACAACGTTATACGGTGCAAAAACAACAGGGTTCTGAACACTCGAGTGGTAAAGGACAAGATTTAGAGCAGGTACGTTTAAGGGCGATGCAAATGCGATCGCAACTCGAAGCGCTAAAAGCATCTGCGGCTCAGACAGATGATGTACTCGATAATATGCGCGATCGCTATATCCAAAATCGTGCCATTGAACGCCAAAAACGAGAAGCGGCTCAACAGGAAGAAAAAAAACGCCGCCAGCAACGAGAAGCTCTCAAACCTCGTGCCAGGGAATGGTTGGCACGGCTCGATACCTACTCTGATGAGGGCTTTTGGTTTGATAGCTTTGCTCAAGGATATAGCGATCGCCTAGAAGCTGCTCTGGACTATCTACAAGCTCTGGAAGAATAGGGATAGGGAGATAGGGGGTTTTAATCCGATGATTAAAATTAAATCTCATTAGAGATTATTTGTACTACACAATATTTCTGTTATACTACAAATAATCTCACCTTAACTCTAGATCTCAATTTCAAGCAATTGAGATCTAGACTTTATCTATTGTGATTGTACACTTCCCCATTTTGGCCACAAGGCCTTATCTTAAAAGGGTGACTCAACTGTACCCTGCCCTAAACTCGATCGGGGATCGCCGCTGGTTCAAGCTTATCTGCGGGGCCAGTTACCAACATATCCCTGCTATTCGTAACCTAACGTTGGCTTACACCCTCGCGGGAGCCGACTGTATTGATGTGGCGGCCGATCCGGCCATTGTCGCCGTAGTTCAAGAGGCCATCTTTGCCGCCCGTAAACTCAAAACCGAAACCTGGCAACGCCAACTCGGTCAACCGGGCAAAACCCACGATCCCCTAATCATGGCTAGCCTGAACGACGGAGAAGATCCCCATTTTCGCAAAGCCGAATTTGACCCATCGTCATGTCCCCCAGACTGTCCCCGCCCCTGCGAAGCCGTCTGTCCTGCGCAAGCAATCCAACTGGCCATTCATCCAGAAATTGGTGTGATTGACCAACGTTGCTATGGTTGCGGCCGGTGTATCCCCATTTGTCCCCACAACCGAATTGTGACTCGCTCTTACATTTCCATGCCTCAAACCCTTGTTCCTCAACTTGTCGAGGCAGGGATTGATGCCTTAGAAATTCATACCCAGACCTCCCATTATACAGACTTCAAGCGTCTTTGGCAAGCGATCGCACCGCACACGGCATCCCTGCGGTTAATCGCCATTAGCTGTCCAGACGGCGATCGCCTCATCGACTATCTATGGTCTCTCCATGAACTCGTGCAACCCCTGCCCTGTCCTGTAATCTGGCAACTGGATGGTCGTCCCATGAGTGGGGATATCAGCTCCGGAACCACCCACCGTA
Organism: Roseofilum reptotaenium CS-1145; assembly: GCF_028330985.1. Classification (NCBI taxonomy): domain Bacteria; kingdom Bacillati; phylum Cyanobacteriota; class Cyanophyceae; order Desertifilales; family Desertifilaceae; genus Roseofilum; species Roseofilum reptotaenium. Next base: position 127,934 of record NZ_JAQMUE010000088.1, read on the forward strand.
CCATCAAACTCGCCCAAAAAGTTATGGAATCCGGATTTCCAGGAGCCTTACAACTGGCAGGAGGAACGAACGACTATACCGTTCCCAAGCTCAAAAGCCTAGGACTCTTGGGAACCCCAGAGACAAACAAGCTTGGATCGACCTCATACCCATTGACCGATCTAAAATCCCCCATTATAGGTGTTGCCTATGGTAGTTATGCTCGTGTCCTACTCTCTCCCATTTTGGAACCCTTGGAGCCATCGGAAACCCAAACCGAATCTTTCCAGGGATTGGCCTATCCCCATATAGAAGACCATCCTGACCTTCTCTGGGCTGGGGTCAAGTTAGCCCATACCCTAATCTCTCAACTCAAACCCCCGCCCCCCTAAGCCAATCCTATTCCCCTATTAAATATCGATTTTATGAACGCTTTTGAACTGCCTCGGATACCTGAATCCTCCAACACTCAAATGCCCAAACAACCCTCGATGGATATGGCCGACGACTTAAAGCAATTGCTCGACATTTTACCGGTGACCATCCGCCACAATTTAGACAACCATACCAACTGCGGTCAACTGATTGAAGTTGTCCTGGATTTAGGTCGTCTCCCAGAGGCTCGATTTCCCAAACAAGCGGCTGAGTATATTACCGAAACTCCCGTAAGCCGAGAAGATATTCAATACTGTTTAGATCGAGTCGGTCACTTTGGTGGCGATAACCGGGCGGGTATCGAACAAACCCTGCATCGGATCAGTGCCATTCGCAACCGTACCGGAGACATTATTGGCTTGACCTTACGGGTGGGTCGAGCCGTCTTTGGCACGATTGGTATGATTCGGGATTTAGTCGAGCGTGGACAATCGATTCTAATGCTGGGTCGTCCCGGTGTGGGCAAAACTACGGCGCTGCGGGAAATTGCCAGGGTATTGGCCGATGAACTTGATAAGCGCGTCGTGATTATTGACACCTCTAATGAAATTGCGGGTGATGGAGATATTCCCCATCCTGCCATCGGTCGCGCTCGACGGATGCAAGTGGCTCGTCCAGAACTTCAGCATCAAGTGATGATTGAAGCCGTGGAAAACCACATGCCCGAAGTGATTGTGATTGATGAAATCGGCACGGAACTAGAGGCCTTAGCCGCTCGGACGATCGCCGAACGGGGAGTCATGTTAGTGGGAACCGCTCACGGGAATCAACTGGAAAACCTGATTAAAAACCCGACTCTTTCCGATTTAGTCGGTGGCATTCAAGCCGTTACCCTAGGCGATGATGAAGCTCGGCGACGGGGGTCACAAAAAACAGTTTTAGAGCGCAAGTCCCCCCCTACGTTCGAGATTGCCATTGAAATGCAAGAGCGTCAACGGTGGATTGTCCACGAACAAGTTGATGACATGATCGATGGTTTATTGCGCGGCCGACAACCGACTCCCCAAGTGCGTACCGTCAATGAGCAAGGGGAAGTGGTGATTAGCCATGAAACCACAGAAAATGGGTTAGCCATTCAACGGCCTACAGGTCGCCGTTCTGGTCATCATGGCCAATCTAATCATCTCACTCCAGTGCCTTTATCTAATAGTGCGGTAGGAGAGACTCAAGGGTGGTCAAAGGCTCAGGGGGTCAAGGGTTGGCGCAGTCAGGGTCATATGTTCCCGGTCTCCAATGATTCTAAATATGCTTCTTTTCCGCAAGCGGTTTCCCCAGAGCAAGAGTCGTTTCATCAGATGTTGGAAGATTCCTTTAGTCGCACTGGAGAACAAGAGCGACCTACCGGGCCTAATGGAGAGGATTGGCCGTTGCATATCTACCCCTATGGGATTAGTCGCCATCAATTGGAGCAGGTGATTCGCACGTTGAATATACCGGTATTGCTGACCAAGGATATTGATGGTGCGGATGCGGTGTTGGCGTTGCGATCGCATCTGAAAAACCAAGGGAAACTCAAACAAATGGCCAGATCCCGCCATCTACCGGTACATACGCTCAAGTCGAACACGGTTCCCCAGATGATTCGCACCCTGCAACGACTGCTGGATCTCGATACCTCCCATGTCAATGAGGCGATCGACTTAAATCTCTTTGCCCACAGTGGTGCAGAAGATGAGTTAGAAGCTCTCGAAGAAGCACGCTTGGCTGTAGAACAGATTGTGATTCCCAAGGGACAACCGGTAGAACTGCTGCCCCGCTCTGGAAAAGTTCGCAAGATGCAACATGAGCTAGTGGAGCATTATCGGCTCAAATCCGATAGTTTCGGTGAAGAACCCAATCGCCGTCTACGGATTTATCCGGCTTGAGGCTTACAGTGCTTTACTTGCGTTATGGAAGGCAGGGTTGAATGTTCAAAACCTTGTACACAAGTAGGGGCAAAAAAATTTTTTTCCCTACTGCCTATTGCCTAGCGCTTCACGCTATAAGTCAGACAGGAGTAAGATCTCAAAACTCAACCTTACTCCTGCTTGACTGATTAAAGCAACTGATGATATAGTTGTAAACCGGTAGGTAAATCACCTATTTCCCATCAGTTTCACCTGGAGAGGTGGCCGAGTGGTTGAAGGCGCGACACTGGAAATGTCGTTTAGTGGAAACGCTAACGAGGGTTCGAATCCCTCTCTCTCCGTATTAAATAAAACTTACCCAAACTAGAGTCTCGCTTTCGTGAGCGCGATCGCTCAACGGTTATTTACACATATTTCAAACAAAGTTTTTTTACTATAGTCAATTCAAATAACAGTGAGACATTTTTGTAGGGGCGAAAAATTTTTCGCCCCTACAAATACCGTTATATACCGTTATTGTAGACTCTCTTAGAGTGTCTCAGTGTTAATTAAATCAACTATATCACCCTAAGCCTTTCTACGCTTCGCTGAACGACGGGGTTTCAGACCCAAAATTTTCGATGATTTTTGTGAAAATCATGATATGGTTAGTGTTTGGGGTTTAAATCCTCCAGGGCGCGTTAGCCCCTGATCTTGGCCAGTCTGTCATCAAGTCCCGCTTAGGACTGCCAGAACTGGCTGAAAGGAAGTGGTGTAAAGGTCGTAAAAATCAAGACAGGTTCGCTAGACTGGAGATTAACGTCAGGGTAAAGAAAGAGAAACCCATGCTCAATAACATGGGAAGAACTCAATCCTCACCCCATCACTCAATCAGAAGGGAGATCCAAACACTGTGGCCAAAAAAGAAACCGCACAAGTACCAGAAAAAACAGACAATCCCGTAGAGGTTACCCAGAAATTTCTGCAAGGAACGCAAGACGAACTGCAAAAAGTTGTTTGGCCTTCTCGCCAACAACTAATCAGTGAGTCTGTTGCTGTAATGTCCATGGTTGGATTATTTGCCTTCCTGATCTTTGCAGTCGATAAACTATTTATTTGGACAGCCAGTCAGGTATTTTGATCATGGTATCAGAGGAGTCTTTCGAGTCTAACCCCAGAGAAACAGACCTCCAGGAAACCGACAACAAACCGGCTGAAAAACCCAGATGGTATGCTGTACAGGTTGCTTCCGGTTGTGAAAAGCGGGTTAAAAATAACCTCGAACAACGTAAGCAAACTCTCAACGTAGCTAACCGCATTCTGGAAGTTAAAATTCCGGAAAAATCAACGGTTCAATTCCGTAAGGGAGGAAAATCTCAACAGACGGTAGAAAAAGTCCTTCCTGGGTACGTCTTGATCCATATGGTTCTGGACGATGAAACTTGGCCTGTAGTCAAAAACACCCCCAATGTGATTAACTTTGTAGGGGCAGAACAAAAACGTCGCTACGGTCGAGGACGGGGGCATGTTAAACCCCTTCCCCTGAGTCCAACAGAAGTCGAGCGTATGTTCAAACAGACCCAGGAAGATAAAACAGTGGTCAAAATTGATATGGCCCCTGGTGACAAAATCCTGGTTTTATCTGGGCCATTTAAAGATTTTGAAGGAGAAGTGATTGAGGTGAGTCCGGAACGGAGCAAACTCAAAGCCCTCCTTTCTATTTTTGGTCGAGATACCCCAGTTGAACTAGAGTTCAATCAAGTGGAAAAACAATAAAGTCAATTTAGGATGATTGCCAATGGCTAAAAAAGTTGTTGCTCTGATTAAATTAGCTTTACCTGCGGGTAAAGCTAACCCTGCACCTCCGGTTGGTCCCGCACTGGGTCAACATGGGGTGAATATCATGATGTTCTGCAAAGAATATAATGCGAAAACGGCCGATCAACCTGGAATGGTGATTCCCGTTGAAATCTCTGTTTATGAAGACCGCAGTTTTACCTTTGTTCTCAAAACCCCTCCTGCTTCGGTGCTAATTAAAAAAGCGGCCAAAATTGAGAGAGGTTCTGCCGAACCCAACAAACAAAAAGTAGGAAGCATTACCCGCGCCCAACTGCAAGAAATTGCCCAAACCAAAATGCCTGATTTGAATGCTAATGATATCGAGGCAGCTATGAATATTGTGGCCGGAACTGCCCGAAATATGGGAGTCAAAGTGGTGGACTAGAAGAAGTTTTCTTCTTGTGCTATCATAATAAAATTGTCTACTCTTAAGACAACTGTAATTGAACTAAAGCGGGGGAGAAGTCAAACCTTCGTTACCCACCCCAGGAGATCCAAAAAAACATGCCTACAAAGCGATCGCGTAGACTGCAGGAGCTGTACAAAAAAGTAGAAGAGCGGCCCTATGAACCCTTAGAGGCTATCCAGTTACTCAAAGAGACAGCCACAGCCAAATTCCCAGAATCGGCAGAAGCCCACATTCGCCTAGGAATTGATCCCAAATATACTGACCAGCAATTAAGAACGACTGTAGTTTTACCTAAAGGAACAGGGCAAACGGTTCGAGTCGCTGTTATTGCTAGAGGGGAAAAAGTCTCAGAAGCCTCCAGTGCTGGAGCAGATGTCTTTGGTTCGGAAGAACTGATTGATGAGATCCAAAAAGGACGTATGGACTTCGATCGCCTCATTGCCACTCCAGACATGATGCCTAAAGTGGCAAAACTCGGTCGTTTACTGGGGCCCCGTGGATTGATGCCTTCACCGAAAGCGGGAACAGTAACCTTGGATGTGGCTCAAGCCATTTCTGAAGTCAAAGCGGGTAAACTCGAATTCCGGGCAGACCGTACCGGGATCGTCCATATCCTATTTGGTAAAGCCGCGTTTAGTGCGGAAGATCTCTTGGAAAACCTCAAAGCCATCCAGGAAACGATCGATCGCAACAAACCGTCTGGTGCTAAAGGCCGATACTGGCGCACCGTTTATGTTTGTGCCACTATGGGTCCGCCCATTGAGGTCGATACTTCCCTCTTACGAGACCTCAAAGTTGGTGAAGCTGCCTAACTTGTGCAACTTGCAATGCATCTAAAACTCTAAACCTCTGAATTTTTTATATCGATTCAGCCCAAGATAGCAGGTGCTTACTGCTTAATTTCCTGCCGAGGCCCATCGAAAGTGTTCTTTAATTTCCCATTACCAGGTCAGTCTAGTCTGGTTGGGTCGATCATTTTCGCTAGCAACGCCCCGGCTACCCCGTCGGGGCATTGCTTTTGGGCAACTAATGCCAAAGTCGGAGTAATGTCTGACTCAGACCATGGAGGTAACACATCAATGGGGAGAACCCTAGAAAATAAAAAGGCGATCCTCGCCGAACTTCAAGAAAGCTTGAAGGATGCCCAACTCGCTGTTGTCATTGACTACAAAGGTCTGTCTGTTGCTGAAATCACTGATTTACGGCGACAACTACGCCCAACAGGAACCACCTGTAAGGTAACCAAGAATACCCTGATGCGTAAAGCCGTAGAAGGGGATGAAGCTTGGGAACCGATGAAGGAGTTCCTTTCCGATGCTTCAGCCTTTCTGCTGGTTAAAGACGATATTGGTGGGGCAATTAAAGCCTACCAAGGCTTTCAAAAAGCCACCAAGAAAACTATTCTTCGGGGTGGGGTCATGGAAGGCCGTGCCCTCTCCGAGGAAGAAATTAAAGCCATTGGTGAGTTGCCCTCTAAAGAGGAACTCATTGCTCAAATTGCTGGGGCAATCAATGGTGTGGCGACCAAACTGGCGGTTGGAATTAATCAAGTTCCATCCTCTATTGCCCGTGGCCTTCAGGCCTACGTGGACAAAGAAGGAGGGGATGCTGGCAGTGATGCTGCTTAGAATCCCCTTCACCTGATCGTAAATGACTAATACGGAGTATACCTAACTATGTCTGCTGTTACTGACGAAATTCTGGAAAAACTGAAAACCCTTTCTCTGCTCGAAGCTTCTGAATTGGTTAAGCAAATCGAAGAAGCCTTTGGGGTGAGTGCTGCGGCGAGCGGTGGCATGATGATGATGGCTCCTGGCCCTAATGCTGTGGCTCCGACTGAGGAAGCAGAAGAGAAAACTGAATTTGATGTGATTCTCGAAGAAGTTCCTGCTGATAAGAAGATTGCCATTCTTAAAGTGGTTCGCGCCCTTACTGGCTTGGGTCTGAAGGAAGCCAAGGAAATGGTCGAATCTGCGCCTAAACCGATTAAAGAGGCAGTGGCTAAGGATGCGGCAGAAGATGCGAAGAAGCAGCTTGAGGAAGCAGGCGCTAAAGTTAGCATTAAATAGAGAACCATTGGCCTGAATTGATATACTTTGAGGGGGGATTCAATCCCCTCTTTTCTTTTATTTAGACTCTTGTTTTCTCTCTGTGGGCTTTTTGTATGACGACTCGCAATCCAGTTTTACTCATTCATGGCATTGATGACACTGGAGCGGTGTTTAGGAAAATGGCTGCGGTGTTAGAGCGTCAAGGATGGTTGACTCATGCCCTAGATTTAGTTCCCAACAATGGCAAAGTGGGTTTAGATCGATTAGCTGAACAGATTCAAGGGTATGTAGAGCGAACGTTTAGCCAAGATACACACCTCGATATAGTTGCCTTTAGTATGGGCGGAATCATTAGCCGGTACTATTTACAGCGCTTGGGAGGGTTAGAGCGATGCGATCGCTTCATTACGTTATCGTCTCCCCATCATGGTAGCTTAATGTCCTACGTGCGACAAAATCCTGGTTGCTTGCAAATGCGCCCCAAGAGCCAGTTTTTGCAAGATTTAAACCGAGATTTCGATCAACTGAACTCCGTTCAATTTACCTCCATTTGGACACCCAACGATTTAATGATTTTGCCTGCTAAAAGTTCCAATGTTCCTGTGGGGAAAAACATCACGGTTCCTGTTCTGATTCATCCTTGGATGTTAACGGACGATCGCATCATTGAGTTAGTGGGTCAATACCTGAAGAAAACAGGAGTGGGTTAGGACAGTTACAGCGCTTTGCTTGCGTTATGAGGGACAGTGTTGAATCCTTTCTCTCCATGTACCACAACCCTATTCCCTATTCCCCAGCGCAAAGTGCTCGAATTCGGTTACATCGTTGTTCATAAATGGAATCACTGAGAACAGGAGAGAGCCGATCGCCAGAAATCGCAGTTTGTAGATCGATCCAAGATTTACAGCCGCCATAACTCGCATCGTAGGGCACGATCGCCGGTTCTGGTAAGCGATAAACCCTTAGGAGGAGAAGAGAGAGCGGTTTTTGAGGTTTCCAGCGCAGGCGATCGCCAATAAAGTCTTCAGTCCAAATCTGTTCAGCAAACAAGTTTTGAAATAATCCCTGAATTTGCTCCGGTTCCGTGAGTTCTAAAACATCGGTAACCTTTGCCCCACTACTAATGGTAATTTTATCAGGATGCCATCCAGAAGGAACCGGCTTAACTTGAGCCGCATAGACCGATTTGAGCAAAGAAGGTTTTTGATGCTCATAAGTCGGATAGAGCCACACCCAATCCCGATCTACCTGAAAGCGTTTTTCGGTTTCTTGAATGCCTCCTTTGCGCCAAAGGCAGATGATTTCGCCCGTTTCTAAGGCTTGGATGGCGATCGCCCATTCTTTTAAGGCACGAGTTGACAACACCATACTTAATTGATCCTCAAAATGAACTTACGGAATCGGTAAACGGACTACAAACGTTGTGCCTTGGGTCGCGTCAGGTGGATAGGCGGCTGGACTAAAAACGTTTAGGCTTCCCTGCATTTGTTCGGTTAAATCTTTGGCGATCGCCAAACCTAAACCCGTTCCAGGAATCTCCCCCTCAGCTTGAACCCCTCGATAATGGCGCTTAAACACCTCGGGGAGATCCTCTTGGGGAATCCCTGGGCCGGTATCACTAATGGCCATCAACAGTTGATTTTGAGTCTCGTGAGCCGTGACCTGTAGATAGATCGTTCCTGGAGCGGGGGTGTATTTAATTGCATTTTCTAAAAGATTATTCAAAACTTCCGTCAACGCCGTGGGATCGACTTCAATGAGCGGTAAATTAGCCGGCATTTGACAATTGAGACCCAATCCCTTTTCTTGAGCGATCGCCTCAATAGACGGTAAAAGAGCGTCTAAAATGTCTTCAATGGCGCACGATTGAAGCGTGAGGGAAATCTCACCTAGGGAAGCCGGAAGTTGAGGTACAGAGGAAGGACTTGCACTCAACAGTCGTTGTTCTGAAAGATTCTCCCCATTCAGAGTGTTTCCCGACACTTCTAGAGAATCCATCGATTGGTTAAAATGTTGCAGCAAATCCTGGAGGCGAGTACTTTCGCGCAGAAGATTTTCGGCGATCGCCCGATTCGGATCGGCAGCAGGCAATCGTTTGAGCAGCAGTTTCCCAAAAGTTCGCAGAGCGGTTAGAGGATTACGGAATTGATGGAGAAAATTATGGAACAGTTCATGACGCTTCGTTTGCAGCTTACTCTGTTGTTGATAGCGATGTTCAGACCATTGACCCCGTTGATCCAACAAACAGGCGATCGCCAATGTATTGGTAATATGTTGAATTTGTTCTCGCTCGAGTTCATTCCATTGCCGATCCTCCCGTTGGGTGACTAAAAACCCCATCAACATTTTTTGTTTGACCAGCGGTAGGATCAGTTGATGAGGTTGCGGCAGTACTTGCGATGCGGCTGATTCTAGCTGCGGATCGAGGGGATCGGGTAAAGAAGGAGCAAGACCTTGCAAGTATCCCTCATAGGGAAGAAAAGAGATCGGCTTCAACTCCGTCCAAGGAGTTGCCCGATCCGGGTAAGCGGCGATCGGAATCAGTTGGGTAAACGACCGGTCTAGATGATGTTCCGTCAGATAAACTGCACTCAAAGATGCTCCCAACGATTGGGTCAACAAGGAGATTTGCGATCGACACAGTTCAATAAAGTCCGAACTGGCAGGCCTTAACATGAGGATAGAACTTAAGCGGGGACGTTAGGAATTCACAACATTACACATTTAAGGAATACCCAAATTGAATTCCATTTTCCCTATTGTAGTGGTTTCCGCGACTTCAGTAGCTTTAACCGGTTCTACCGATGGGGATCTGCATAGGGATCGCGTCAGTATGATTAGGGAATTTTGTTGATTTATCTTAAGACTGATTGATTTTTTTCATAGAAACCGATATAATCTGCACGTATTTTGTAACCACAACTACATCTGTCTGCTAAAAGGGGAGGTAAGGAGATTTGGCTAGGAGACGTAAGCGCAAAAGTCGTCGTCGCCAGGAAGGACGGCGTATCCTCGAACAAGTTCCTCAGTATAGCATTGAAAGCGGAGAAGATAAACCCGTAACAGCAGCTCGAAAATTTATTCGCGCTCAAGGGATTATCCCACCCGCTTTATTATTGGTCAAGCGGAATGAGCATACCACGGATCGGTATTTTTGGGCAGAAAAAGGTTTATTTGGCGCTCAATATGTTGAGGAAAACCATTTTCTGTTTCCCAGTCTGAAACATCCGGATGACCTGCAACCCCCATCAATGCTACTGGGAGCTATCATAACTGAAGCCAAACAAGTTGATACACCTTATCCGATCGGATAGCAGCGTGTCAAGCTTCAGGTAACTCAGGGAGCTTATGAGGCAGAGTTTCAGCTTAACTCTGCCTCATTACAAAGCAAAGATTGTAAGGCTTTCTGAAGTTCAGCGAGTTCATCTCGGTGCGCTCTGACCGCAATCAGACTTTGCGCCACTTCCGTGGATGGCTCAAGAGATTGAACTTGTAGCTCCACTTGTTCAGTGCGATAAGCGCCCTTCCAGTAGAAAAGACCTGCACCCGGGGCAAGGAAGACGATCGCCCATAGGATTGGGGGAAAGTCAGACCATACGGTAGAGATTACAAGATTACCACAAAGTAGGCCAAGAGTAGCTAAAAAAGAGAGAAAAATGGCTAAAAACCAACTGGGTTGAACAGTTCCCTCAAAGGTGATTTTCTGGGTTTGGCTCTCTAGAGCTGTAACCTGGTAGGCTCGGTTGTCAAAATAGGTTTGCAGTTGGGGAAGTAATTCTTCTTCTGTGACGTTAGCTATGAGGGTGATTTCTTCTGTTCGGTCTTTAACGGAGGCTCGAATAAAGAAAAAGAGACCGATACACAGCAGAAGGGTCAGGATTAGGAGGGGAATTAAGGCAGGATTTTCGCCGATCATGTCAGGGTTTAAAGTATAGAAGACGTTTTCAGTATTTTACGATGTGGCCATGAAGGTGAGAGAAGTTGGGGAACAGGGGCTTTTGCAGCGTCTCTTCCGGTTTTGTGCTGCCCATAGAGTGGGGGATGATGGGGCAGTACTGGATCTGACTCCAGGATACCGCATGGTGGTGACCACAGATGTGTTGGTGGATGGAGTCCATTTTAGCGATCGCACGACTCCCCCCCATGCCGTCGGATGGCGAGCAGTAGCCGCTAATTTATCAGATTTAGCTGCTATGGGCGCTTGTCCCCTAGGGATCACCGTGGGGTTAAGTTTAACGGCAGATACAGAGGTGGAGTGGGTTGAGTCACTTTATGAAGGGATGAACGACGGTTTAAAACCCCATGAGACAGCCATTATTGGTGGGGATGTAGTGCGATCGCCGGTTATTTCCCTTAGTATTACCGCTTTGGGACAAGTTAAACCCGATCGCCTCTGTCAACGCCATACGGGAAAACCTGGCGATCTGATTGTAGTCACAGGAGTTCATGGAGCCTCCCGTGCTGGCCTAGAATGTTTGTTAAATCCTCAGTGGTCGATGACTTTGTCACCGGGCGATCGCCAAAAATTCATTAAAGCGCATCAATATCCCAAGCCGCGCTTAGATGTTCTACCCAAATTATGGAATTTAAAGCCGCAACGGATCGCCGGAATGGATAGCAGCGATGGGTTAGCCGATGCCTTAGATCAAATCTGTCGCGCCAGTGGCGTTGGCGCGAGGATTGATTTAAGTCAAATTCCCACTGCTCAGGGTTTAACCTCTGTACTTTCTGAAGCAGAGATTCGCCATTGGACTTTCTATGGAGGAGAAGATTTTGAGTTGGTGTTGTGCCTTCCCCCAGAAGTCGCTCATCCTTTCGTGGAGACATTAGGGGAAGAGGCAGCCATTATTGGAGAATTAATCGGGGGCAATCGCATTGAACTGATCGATCGTAAGGATCGACAAAACCCCAATTTGACCTTAGATCGAAGTTGGGGATTCCAGCATTTTCCACTTTCATGAGGTACCGGTTAGTCCATTGCCTGTTGCCTTAACTAATCGTAGTACCAATCTGGATGGTCGATTAAAGGATTATCGTTATTGAAATTACCTGCATTGTGATAAGTACAGCTTAAGAAATATCCTTCCGGCCAGGTCCGATCGCCTCCCGGCCAACGGACGGGGCCACGATAAATACCACAACCGATCGCGGTACTTTCCCGCCATACCATCTGCGTATAATGACCGCAGACCCCCTGACAAGCTTGCGTGTTATGGTTGTAATCCTTGCGTTCGTCATCCCAACGGGTGACGCTGCTGACCACTGAAGAAACGACAGAGCGATCGCTGCCTCCCGACCAAGCCAAATTTTCACCCAGTTTAGCCGCTCCACCTTGGAGTCCAGTACGATTACTGAACTGTTGCTGCCGCCAGGCGTTAGCACTGTGACCTTGGGAACCTCGGCTTTGATCGGCCCACTGTTGCGCCACTGCGGCCGCATCACAATTCCAGATGACCGCAGGTAAGGGAGGTAAGCCATTAGGAACGTAGCGATCGGCATCTTTGCGGGAGCGGTTGTGTTCGAGTAAAACTTGCTGAATTTCGCTGCGGGTGAGTTTAGACGTACGGGTAGCACAATCGGGAATGGGGATAGCACCCGGATTACGCTGATAACGGTTGTAAAATTGTGCCGCTGTTTCTCCTGAAGAAATCGCCATTTGAGTGTTCTCTCTGGGCTGATTGATGGGTTTTTGGATATCTCCAGATCCAGTAGCAGACAGGATATAGCCTCCGGAACCTTCAGCATCGTAAGCATTGACGATGAGTCGGTATATCCCATCCGCTGGAAATGTAACGGTCAATGCCGAATTGGTCGTATTTTCGTCGATATCGTCATTTGAGGCTAATAGGTTACCCTCGGAGTCGATGACCGCCAAAACCGTGTCAAAATCTACACTTTCTAACGTAATGGAAATGGACTGTCCTGCCTGTGCTTCAAATTCACAAATATCATATAAACTGCCATCCGACTCTAAAACGCGATCGCCCCTCTGCAATTGGCCACTACAATCGTAGGAAATACCTTGCGCTTGGACTGCAATGGGTTGAGCTACGGCGATCGCTACAGATGTTGCACTCAGAAAAATCAGGGGGTCTTGCCATCTCATTCGTCTGACCTACCTTGCTTTTTTTGATGGTTTCATTTCCTACTATAACGTCAGTTTTGGTTAAGCAAGCGATCGTCAGTTTGGGATGGGGAGGAGCAAAGGCAGTAGGCTAAAAGTGCGAACCATAAAGCTATCCCTTGCTCCATACTTAGTCTAGAAGAACTGTTCTGTGAAGTTGATGACTTCTGCCAAACCTTTGAACCTCTGTCGAATAGACCACTCCTATCATCAGGTCTCAAAACCCAGAATTGCTTGTCAAATCTCTGCTTGACTGACGTTAATTTTTAATTTTTAATTGAATCCGATGGGGACTCTCAGTCTGTAGTGGTATGGTTGACATCAGAGTTAAATCCTCTGGCTACCATGTACCATAACCCTATTGCCTCTTCCTTATTGCCTCTCCCCTATTCCCTAGCGCAAAGCGCATAATTTAACCGTGCGCCCTCTATTGCTACCCAAACGACGGGTGATGATTGCCGAGGCTTGTCTGATTGGATTAGTCTCTGGTTGTAGCGCCGTCTTACTCAGAAATGGCATAGGAACCTTGGGGGGGTGGCGGATCTGGCTTACCCAAATCTTCCCCGCTTGGTTTGTCTTACCCATCATAGGCATGACCTTTGCCTTTTTCTCCGGTTGTTTGATTGAAGCGTTTGCCACTGAAACCCAAGGGAGTGGTATTGCCCACGTCAAAGCTGTTCTCGAAGGAACCCCACTTCCTCTGGGTTGGCGGACTGCTCTGGTTAAGCTTACTGCCGGATTGCTTTCTCTCTCTTCTGGACTCACCCTCGGTCGTCAAGGGCCAACTGTACAAATTGGAGCTGCTTTAGCTTCGGAAATTGCGAGGATTTTCCCCACCTCTCCTAACCATCGCCGGCAAATGGTCGCCGCTGGTGCCGCCGCAGGACTGGCGGCTGGCTTTAATGCCCCGATCGCCGGCATGTTATTTGTATTAGAAGAATTACTCCATGATGTTTCGGAATTAACTCTAGAAACAGCGATCGGAGCCTCCTTTATCGGTGCAGTCGTCTCTCGCATCTTTGGAAATGACCTCGACCTCAATCGGGAAGTCAGTGCTTCGGTTGCCCATTTCTCTGCCCCAGAAATTCCGTCTTTCTTAATGCTAGGTATCCTAGCGGGAATTCTAGGTACACTCTTCAACCAAAGTATTATTACCAGCCTGACTCTCAATCGGCGCTTACCCCTGACTCTGCCTGCTCGCATGGCTTTAACTGGTTTAATTTCTGGCCTTTGTATTGCCTTATTGCCACAAACGTTTAATGACCATGCGGGTTTACGACAACTTTTGTTAGTCGGGGATCTTAAAGCTACTGAAGTCCTTCTTGCCTTTGTTGTTCATTTTTTACTCACCTGTTTAGCCTATGGTGCAGGGACACCTGGGGGACTCTTTGCCCCAACCCTAACATTAGGCGCAGCTCTTGGCTATTTGGTGGGTTACTCTCTAGGATTACCCCTCGGTATTTCTCCTGATACTTATGCCCTGGCGGGGATGGGAGCCTTTTTTAGTGCCGTGGGTAAAGTTCCCATGACCAGTATTGTGATTGTTTTTGAAATCACGGCAGATTTTAATTTGGTCTTACCCCTGATGATTGTGTCGGTGGTGGCCTATTTTGTATCCAGTTTGCTAGAGAAAAACTCCCTATACCAGCGTCTGTTGGTCTGGAATGGTATGGAAGCCCAAAGTCATCAACGCAAAACGCCGGAAGGCTTTGATGAATTGATTGCTGAGGATCTGATGCAACACCGGGTGGAAACCTTGAATCTCCATTTACCTTTAGATCAAGTGGTACAAGCGTTTTCTCGCTCTCATCATCGGGGATTTCCTGTGGTGCATGGAGGTCAGTTAGTCGGTATTGTTACTCAGGAAGATCTGAAGAAACGCAACATGAATCAGAAGGCCGTATTGGGGGAAATCATGACCCCCGATCCGGTGAGTGTTCCACCCTCTTGTCCTTTAAGTGAGGTGGTGTATTGTTTGAATCGTTATAAACTCAGTCGTCTTCCAGTGACTGAGGGACGGAGGTTAGTGGGGATTATTACCCGCAGTGATATTATCCGGGCGGAGTCAGATTTGCTCAGTGGTATCGGGCCAACCTTGGGGCCGGCTGGTGGGACTTCTTATGTAATTTATAGAACACAGGGGCCGGCAACGGGTAAGGGCCGGATTTTGGTTCCAGTGGTCAATCAACGCACAGCAGCTTTATTGTTACAGATGGCAGGGGCGATCGCCGCGGAACAAGATTATGAGTTGGAATGTCTGCAAGTCGCTTTGGTTTCCCATCATACTCCCGTCGATCAAGCTCGGGTCAGCTTTGATGCATTTCAACGCTGGACAAACTATACAGAAAAGTTGGGTGAACAGTTAGGCATTAGTGTCCATACTCAGGTGCGAGTCACCCATGATATTGGGAAAACGATTCTAGAGACGGTGAAGTATCGCCATGTGGATCTGTTGCTGATGGGATGGAAGGGAAAAACAACAACGGAGGGGCGCATTTTTGGGGATGTGGTGGATACCTTAATTCGTCAAGCCCCTTGTGAAGTGGTGTTGGTGAAGTGGGCTACCCGTGGACAACAGGCGAAATGGCATTTTAATCGCTGGTTACTGCCGTTGGCAGGAGGGCCAAATGCGATCGCCGGTGCTGAGTTGTTACCGGGTTTAATGCGCTTGCGATACATTCAGTTCAAATCGAAAGGCCACAATTGGGATCAGCCCTTTTTTCCCCCAGAAATCCAATTGTGTCAGGTCTGTTCTCCAGAACAGAAAGCCCAGGTTTCTGGGATGTTGGAAGAGGTGCAGCAGTTTTTGCACAGTCGCTTAAAATCAGTTTCTTTGGTATCTGGAGACAGACACAAGGAAGAGTTAAGATTACCTAAATTGAGTCGGGTACAGCTCATCTCTGAACAGGTCAGCGAAGCCATTATTCAACAAGCCCAAAAATCCCACATTGATGTCGTGATTATGGGAGCATCACGAGAAGGTTTACTCAAACAGGTGATTAAAGGCAACATTCCAGAGGCGATCGCCTCCGGATGCGATTGTACGGTGATTTTAGTGCGTCAAGCTATCTCTCTAACTTGATCTTAACCGACTACCCATTTTTATTAATTGATACAGTGCTTTGCTTGCGTTATGAGGGACAGTGTTGAATCCTCAAAGCTATGTACCAAAAGCCTATTCCCTAGCGCAAAGCGCTATATTACTGAGTGTCTCTGCGTCCTAACTCATAAACCCCACAAGCAACACAGGCCAATAATCCCATGCTAATGGCCCAACTGTTACCTAATGTTGCTTCTACGGCCCAATTAAATAAACCACCGACGATGAGAAAGGGAATAATACTAAATAAGGAGGCATAAAAGGCATTTTGTGCTTCTCGACTTGCCCTCGTGCGTTCAAATTCCTCCACTGAGGTATAGAGACTGCGTTCGGCAAAATTAAACCACCGAGTTAGTTGCAGCATTATCCAATCACTAATGGGAGAAAAGCCTAAGTAAAGACCCAGAGACCAAAGGGTGGTTCCGGCGATCGCCGTTGTATTCAGTGAAAAGGAGAAGGGGAAAATGTCGGTGAGCATGAAGACAGGCTGTTTGAATGCAATTCTACCTAGTGTAATCAATTCTCCAACGTTTGCATTAAGGATTCAAAAAATAGATTAATGCTGTATAGGATCATACTCCATTGATTTTGGAGAATGTCCAGGGTGATGGCGCGATCGCGTGAGCGATACGGAGTATTATTACCCCTGATGTCAATTAAGGTATTATGCTTAAAATAGAGAACCTGCAAGTCTTCTACCACTCCAAACGCACCAAAAGGCAAATTCAAATTAATTGCGGCGATCTCTCTTAGGGTTCGATCGAGATGTTCTGAGGTAACTTTATCGCTTAACTCGATAAACAATTGTAAAAATTCTTGCGTGGCAAAATCCTCGCTCTCATGCAGTTTAGGTAAAATACAAAATTGCCAATCGATAGGGAAACCATCTAAAAGATAAAAGCGGGCAAGCAGACCATAATAGGGAACCTCTTCTGTGGGTTCAATCCATTGATTTTCGATTTCCCAAGAAGTTAGGATCTCTTGAATGGAAACCAATAATTCATGGGGGCGCTCTGAGGTCTCCATGATTTACTCTACTTACTGTAATCGAGTTGCGTAACTACATTACTGTGCGCCGGTAATCGGCTATTGGCAATTCTCTTGACTGTGAGTTTGAGACCTAAACCAATCAAGACACACAATCCTGGATAGTGCCTCGGATTGAGATCGTTGGCTTGTAGATAATCGCGTAGTTTAGTCTTATTCTCCTTCGCTGAATCCTCTTGAAGATCGTCTCGTTTCTGCAAGAGTTGCATATCGACTTGTGCCTGAGTGATAATCGTTTGAGCCATTTCATTGAGACGATAGTAATAATATTGGTCAGCATTCACAAAACCTTCCCTTCTTAAGAGATAATCGCGAATTTGATCTCGGGCTTTTTCTTGGTTAGAAAAACCAAATTTTTTCGCCATAAATCCAGTTTTTACCGATCGACCTGTAAGTTTTTTATATCGTTCATTAACACCTAATTCTTCATCAACAAAATCATTCTTCCGCTTACGCCAACCAAAATATTTAGCTAGAGCCACTGTACCGCCAATTACCCCAGCAACAGCTAATGTTATCCATCCAATCGGCCCTAATCCAGCTAATAAGAGAGCGCCACCGAGCATCATGGCGGTTCCTTTGGCAATTCTGGCTGCACCCAGCTTTTTGTCCCAACCTTGGTTTGTTGCTCCTAGTTTCGCCCCTTTCTTCAGGTCAGTATCGAGGTGAGGATCATCACTGTTGCTAATTTCTTCTAAATCTTGTTGATTTTGCCCAGCTTGACGATATTGACTGATCCCAACTCCGACGTTAATGGCTCCTCCAACAATGGCAAAGGCTCCTGCTGCGGAGGTTGCTGCTGCGGTCGAAAGTCCACTTCCGAGCTTATGGAGTATGCCTGTATTTTCGACTGCACTGGATAAGGTGACCAGTCCGGTACTGGTATAGCGGCCGATGTCAGCGAGGGTAGTGCCTAGCTTACCGATGCGAGTTTTATAGAGACCCAGATCATTATTGGCTAAAAGTTCTGTATATTCTCGATAGGCTGTAATCAGTAATCCTACGACTCCCAACAGGGAGCCAATTTCACTGCTCCAATCTGCGACGACTTGACCCCCAACGAGATTGGCCAAATGAGACGTAGAGGCAGAACCAATGGCAGCAATCGCGCCACCGAGTTCAGACATATCCTGGATAAAGGTCTCATCCCAGGGGTTGACTGCCCTAATGGTTTGCAGTGCGTCAGAAAATTTTGTCCAATCAAAGCCTTTACGACCCAACTTGCTCAGTTGTCTGGATTTGAGTTTAGATTTGGCTTCAGCTAAGGAAAAGTTACTGACCCCTAGCTGAGATAAAATCATGGCTCTTTGCAGAGGCCCTTGTCTTTTATAGAGATAAAAAATGTCGGAGTAACCGGAGGTACTGGCTTTGTGTTCAATCCAATTATCAACGGGGATTAAGAGAGATAAGAGTTGTTTTTCTTTTTTGTTTTTCTCTTCTAATAATTGATTTTTGGCATCTTTTAATTCTGAAATTTTTTGTTCTAGTTTAATTTTATCGGGGGTGAGGGGAGCTTTGTGAGAGGGCGGTTGGTTGCGATCGCTCTGTGACTCAGAATTGTCTGTATTGGGGGGTGAGGGAGCCTGCTGGGTGGGGGGTTGTATGGTTCGGTTGGATGTGGAGTCTTGGGGTGCTTCTGTGCCAGAGGTTAGGTTATCACGCTGGATCGTCGATTGGCGCTGCAACAGGTGAGCGGGTTTCCAGGGAGTGATGGGAGAGCGATCGCCTAATGGTTGTAAGGTTGAGGAGAGATGTCCCCAGTTGAGGTTTTGTTTGGGTGGAGTAGGAGATTGGGGTTGAGGAGATCGCCGAATGGTTCCCAAAAGGGGAGATTTGTGGGGCGGGGAAATACTGCGGTCTTGCCGAGCGAGACGCTTGGGATAGAGGCGATCTGTGGGATTTTCGGGAGCAGAGGGCGATTGATATAAATTCTCTTGCGGCGCTAAAGTCGAAACTTTGTCCCATACTTCCCTAGAATCCACCGGTAGACGTTGGACAGTCGAAGAAGACGGAGTATTGTGTTGGCTCAGTTCAGGGGTTGTCTTCACCCAAGGACGGGACTTAGGCAATTGGGTTTTAGGCTGTACAGTTTCCTGAACGGTTCGTTTGCGTCGAATTTTCATGATTTGCCATGGCCAATTTACGGCCCTACCGCCCATTATATAGCCTTGAGGGAGTTGTCATTGCCATCCCAGGGAGGCGGATCGCCCATGTCAGTTAACCACGGAGGCACTGAGAAAGAGAGAAGGGATATAATTACCGGTTATCTGAAAGAAACCGGTTATCTAAAAGAATGGGCTGAATTTCTTCAGTTTACATCATTATTACTTCAGGCATTGCAAGAATCGGGTGTGGAATGAGATGGTGTGCCCTTTGACTCTGCTCAGGGCACACGACTTTATCATGACTACATGATGACTACCACTTACCCATTTTTTGCCTTAGGTTTGTGGGTGGAAGCCACAGAAAGTTCTTTCAACTGGCGATTATCCACGGTTGCAGGAGCATCGGTGAGCAAACACCGCGCTTGCTGGGTTTTGGGGAAGGCAATCACATCGCGGATAGAGTCTTCACCGGCAAGAAGCATTACCAGTCGGTCTAAGCCATAGGCAATTCCGCCGTGGGGAGGCGTTCCATATTCAAAGGCTTCTAGGAGAAAGCCAAATTTATTATGGGCTTCTTCGGGGGATAATCCGATCGCCTCAAACACCTTTTCCTGAATCTCCCGTTGATAGATCCGCAGGCTTCCCCCACCAATCTCATTGCCGTTATAGACCAGATCGTAGGCTCTGGCACGGGCAGTTTTGATGTCGTCTAGGTCTTCTGGGTTGGGTGCGGTGAAGGGGTGATGCATGGCTTCAAAGCGCTTTTCATCAGGATTCCATTCAAACATGGGGAATTCGGTGACCCAAATCAGGTTAATTTGATTGTCGTCAATGAGTCCCATTTGTTTGCCAATCACTTGCCGCAACCGGTCTAGGGTTTTGTTCACTGTAGCGGTATCTCCGGCTCCAAAGAGGAGTAAATGGCCGGCTTCGGCTCCGGTGCGTTGCAGGATTTCCTGTTTTTGTTCGGCACTGAGGTTATCTTTAATTGCGCCAATGGTGTCGATTTCACCATTTTCACGGACGCGGATATAGGCGAGACCTTTTGCTCCAGCTTCGGTGGCTTCTTTGAACAGTTCGCCACCGGGTTTAATCGCTACATTGGAAATGTTATCGTTGCCGTTGGGAATGGGCAAAATTTTCACCGCGCCACCAGCGGCAACGGCTCCAGAAAAGACTTTAAACCCGCACTCTTTGACGACATCTGAAACTTCGACTAATTCAAGTCCAAATCGGGTATCGGGGCGATCGCATCCATAGCGCTCCATGGATTCTTTGTAGGTGATGCGGGGAAAGGGTCGGGGAATGTCAATATTTTTAATGGTTTTGAAGATGTGACAGACTAATCCTTCATTCAGGTTAATAATGTCTTCTTCGGACATGAAGCTCATTTCCATGTCTAATTGGGTAAATTCCGGCTGGCGATCAGCTCGCAGGTCTTCATCCCGGAAGCAACGAGCAATCTGATAATACCGGTCAAACCCGGAGACCATCAGTAACTGTTTAAACAGTTGTGGGGATTGGGGCAGGGCGTACCATTCCCCCGCATTCACCCGACTGGGAACGAGGTAATCCCTTGCTCCTTCTGGGGTGGAGCGGGTGAGGATAGGGGTTTCTACTTCAATAAAGTGTTGTTCGTCTTCTAAGTAGCGACGGATAGCTTTTATGACTTGGTGGCGGAGTTGTAAGTTGCCACTCATGCGATCGCGTCTCAAGTCTAAATAGCGATACTTCAGCCGCAAATCTTCCCGTACAGCCTCCTCTTCGTAACTGGAGACCTGAAACGGCATTTGCCGGTGAATGCCGTTGAGTAGCTCAATTTTATCGGCGTAAATCTCAATTTCTCCCGTGGCAATTTTGGGGTTGAGTGAATCTTCGGGTCTCTGGGTGACTCGTCCCTCAATGGTTACCACATACTCATTGCGCAGTTTTTCCGCCAGTCCATAGGAGTCGGGTGTCCGGTCTGGATCGCTAACAATTTGCACGATTCCGGTGCGATCGCGCAAGTCCAGAAAAATTACACCACCATGATCGCGACGGCGATCGACCCAACCACACAGGGTTACCGTCTCGCCAATGTTTTTTCCTTGTAATTCTCCGCAGTAGTGGGTTCGCATGGTGGTTCCTAGCGTTCAGTAGAGTTCTTGCTTAACACAACTTCCCCATTATCCAACAAGAATGGCGGTACTGGCGATCCAAAAATTTTTCCTTGACAACTCGAAGTCATTATGAGTATGATTAGATTAATCCAAATTCATAACGACTTCGTTTTACTTGTCTGTCAGGAGATCAACACTTATGTTGCAGAATAAAGAAGGCCAAACCGTACCCAACGTCAGTTTCCGCGCTCGCGTCAACAACGAATGGAAAGACATCAGTACTGATGAGCTATTTGGTGGCAAAACGGTTATCGTCTTTTCCCTTCCTGGAGCATTCACCCCTACCTGCTCCTCTACCCATGTTCCTGGATATAACGAACTTGCGGACGTTTTCAAAGCTAACGGAGTTGATGAAATTATCTGCGTATCCGTTAACGATACTTTTGTAATGGATGCATGGGCGAAAGATCAAAAAGCCGATAAAATCACCTTCATTCCCGATGGTAACGGAGACTTCAGTGCTGGCATGGGTATGTTAGTAGACAAACAAGACCTCGGGTTTGGTCAACGCTCTTGGCGCTACTCCATGCTCGTCAAAGATAAAACCATTGACAAAATGTTCATCGAACCGGAAAAACCTGGCGATCCTTTCGAGGTTTCCGATGCAGAAACCATGCTCCAACATATTAATCCCAGCGCCGTTAAGCCGAAAATGGTATCTCTATTTACTAAAGTCGGCTGTCCCTTCTGCGCCAAAGCCAAAGCCCTGCTGCAAGAAAAGGGATTAGAATACGAAGAAATTGTACTTGCCGATGCTGTAAGCACCCGTTCTCTTCAAGCGATTACTGGCAAAATTACGGTTCCCCAAGTCTTCATTGATGGTCAACATATTGGCGGTTCAGAAGATTTAGCGGCTTACTTCGCTTCCTAGCGATCGCGCAACCGAGAAACCGGGTTTCTACTTGTACATTCTAGTGTCCTTGTTCACAGAAATAGAAACCTGGTTTCTTGCCCCCTTACTACACAATTTCCTCTACATGAAAGGCGCTATAAAAAAATGCCTTATCTTGATCGTAGAGATGATGGGCTAAGTCAGAAAGGGGGCGAATTTGACTCGACCATTCTGGGGAACAATGGCGAGGAACCAATAAATTCCAATAGGCTAATCTGCCTCCTTTACGGCCTTTTTGAATCAGTTGTTCCAGAATCTGGTGATAAGACTCTAAAGACATATATTCAAACATATCACTGAGATTGTAGCGATCGATTGTCTGGTTGGGTAACTGATCGAGAAAGGCTTCTACAGAACACTGATGCCATTCTAGGCGATCGAGGTTAGCACGAATTGTGTCAAAGTGTTCTGGACGCAGGGCATAGGGCAGTGCGGTGGTATGATGTCCGGTTAAAATCCATTGTAAATAGGGATTATCCGCCGGGTTAAGCTGAGTTAGGGCATATTCAGCGCGATCGAAAATTCGTTCAGCGACATTGGCATTCACATATTGGAAAAAACTGGGGTCTCGCCCTAAATTTCCCATTACCGTGCGGGAGAAAAAGAGGCGAAACATCCATCGCCATCGTCGGCTATTCCAAACCTGATTATAAAATAATTGGCGCTCTTCTAGGATTCCCCCTTGCAAGAGTTGGTCAATCTGTTTTTTGCCATGGACTAAGGGTAAAATATAGCGACGAAAAATCTCAAAGTAGCGCTCGAATTTACCACTATTTCCGATTCCCATGGCAATCAATTGCGGGCGATCGCCCCAAAACTGTTGTACGGTAGGCGAAAGATGGGGACGACAGCGCTGATACAGGGTTTGTCGGCTTGTGGGTTCTGTGGTTTCAGTGGCGCTACCCATGAGAAATAATAGCTCTGGATGAGTTAAACAGCGATAGGCTGCAACCCGCAATTCTAAACAGGCCAGTTGTGCTAAACTCAGGTCTAGGGCAATGACTCGCTCTGGCGATCGCGTTAACAGAGCTAAAGTATTATCACCGGCTGATGCGATCGATAAGCAAGTATCTCCCGGTTGAATCGCTAAACCTTCTAAGAGGATATCAGCATCTTCCCAACATTGACCATAGCGAATCTGGGAGAATTGGGCACGCTCTTCGATTTCGCTGGACATGACAGTTGCCCCATGTCAATGGGTCAGGTTTTGATCAAGCGGGTAGGGGGAATCGAACCCCCATGTTCAGCTTGGGAAGCTGACATTTTACCACTAAATTATACCCGCAATTAAGTTTAAATTGAATCAATAGATTGTACCTCTAGATGGGTTATTTGTCAATTGTTGTCGCTTGGGTTTATCCTTTCTCAGGATACTTGATTGGATAAAATGTCAAGCCTACTCAACCCCCCTCTTCTAATTAAAGATTTGCCTTGGGAAGAATTTGAAATTGCAATAAATCTCCATAAAGTACTTGACACTGCTCATAGGCAATAGGTAATTGCTTGGTCTATCCGTGTCTCCCTCCTCCCCATCTGTCCCAGAATTTGCCACAATGAACAGCAGAAGAATCTGTATTGATCTAAACCTCATGTCTAACGAACGCTCCAATGAAACCCAAACACCTGATTTAGAAACTCGTGTTTCTGAACTGGAGGCGCAAATAGCTCAGTTGAGTGTAATGACATCCTTACCCGAAAAAGTCAATAAACTACAAGAACAAGTTGAATACTTACTCAATGTCGTCACTGATGTAGAGCGCTATGGTAAGTTGGGTGAATGTTTAAGTGCTGGTCAGTGGAAGGAAGCAGACGACATTACTACTGCCTTAATGTTAGAAGCGATGGGCCAAAGCCGTCATGATAAATTAACGCCGGATGATGTGCTGATGTGTCCCTGTAGTATTATTCGCGTGATCGATCGCCTGTGGC
Organism: Roseofilum reptotaenium CS-1145; assembly: GCF_028330985.1. Classification (NCBI taxonomy): domain Bacteria; kingdom Bacillati; phylum Cyanobacteriota; class Cyanophyceae; order Desertifilales; family Desertifilaceae; genus Roseofilum; species Roseofilum reptotaenium. The sequence goes on from NZ_JAQMUE010000088.1 coordinate 151,829, forward strand.
TCAAATATAGTAATGGCAAGTTCGGTTTTAGCGTCCAGAAACAATTCTATGTGGAGGAGGGGGGTAGTGATGATATTTCTAAAGTGGATATGAAGATTTTAGAGAAAACAGCAGCTAAGATGGGTTGGTTTAAAGATGGCAAATTTTTGGAGCTAGAGAACCTGGATTTTAGCTTAGATGCGCCTGCGGGGTCTCATCCTTCGGGATGGTGGAGATCGCCCTATGGTGGAAAAATGGCGACCTATTTCTTTGCCCGGATGATTCGGTGTGGTATGTAACAGAACTATAACTGAAGTTCCTCACTATTGTGTTAAGACCTATTGAGAACAGGGGTGAAAAATGCCCCTGTTTTGCTATAAACAAGGTAGGGTATTGACAAGCGTGGAGGAATACTCATGAATCTGAAGTTAATTTTTTTTTCTGGGGTCGTTACAGCTTTGATTGGTATTGTCTTTGGATTGTCGGTGTCGAAAATGTCGCAACGACAATTTCAATGTTGCGATCTCACCCACCGACCCGAATTTATCGATGGATTTAGTACATCACGAGCGCCTCGTACCTATGCCATAATTGGAGCGTCTGCGGGTTTTGCGATCGGTTCTTTGATCGAAACTGTGCGACAAAATAAACCGGCTGAAGTAGATTAATGGGGGAGTGGGGGAATGGGAAGACGTGGAGATTACCATTACCTTATGATCCATTACTTATGTTAGCTAGAGTCTGGAGTGCATCCCTAGTCGGAATCAACGCCATTAAGGTGGGAGTTGAAGTTGATGTATCTGGGGGACTACCGGCGATCGTGGTGGTTGGATTGCCGGATACAGCGGTGCAAGAGTCGCGGGAAAGGGTGAAGGCGACCTTGAGAAATTCGGGATATGCATTTCCCATGCGAAGAATTGTGATTAACTTGACTCCCGCAGATTTGCGTAAGGAGGGGCCAAGTTTTGATTTGCCCATTGGTATTGGAATTTTGGCGGCTTCGGAACAGGTCAATCCTCAGTTACTCGGAGATTATTTGTTTTTGGGGGAAGTCTCCCTAGATGGGAGTTTGCGCCCGGTGGCTGGAGTGTTACCGATCGCCGCTGCTGCGGAAAAATTAGACATTACAGGATTAGTCGTTCCGGAAGATAATGTGCAAGAAGCTGCCCTCGTCAGTGGATTGAAGGTGTATGGATTTAAGCAACTTTCTGAAGTCGGGGATTTCCTCAGTCAGCCCGATCTCTACGAACCTGTAGTATTTAATGGCGTGAAACGTTGGCAAAATTCATCTGCGAAGCGTTTAGACCTTGAGGATGTTAAGGGACAAGTCCATGGTCGCCGTGCCTTGGAAATTGCGGCGGCGGGCGGTCATAATTTATGCTTTATTGGTCCGCCAGGTAGTGGGAAAACAATGTTAGCACGGCGTTTACCCGGAATTTTGCCACCCTTGAGCTTTGACGAGGCTCTAGAAGTGACTCAAATTCATTCGGTCGCTGGTTTATTAAAGAATAAAGGCTCTTTAGTGTGCGATCGCCCCTTTCGCAGTCCGCACCATTCCGCTTCAGGTGCTTCTTTAGTAGGTGGTGGCAGCTATCCCAGACCCGGTGAAATTTCCCTCGCCCATGAAGGTATACTTTTTCTCGATGAATTGAGCGAGTTTAAACGCAATGTTCTCGAATTCCTGCGCCAACCCCTCGAAGATGGGGAAGTCACCATTTCCCGTGCTCGTCAAACGGTTACGTTTCCCGCCCAGTTTACCCTCGTCGCTTCGACAAATCCCTGTCCCTGTGGCTATTACGGGGATTCCATTCAATCCTGCACCTGCTCCCCACGCCAACGAATTAATTACTGGGCCAAATTATCCGGGCCATTACTCGATCGCATCGATCTACAAGTTGCCGTCAACCGTCTCAAACCCGAAGAAATTACCCAACAGAGTATCGGGGAACCTTCAGCCACTGTACTCGAACGGGTTAAAATGGGACGAGATCGCGCTCGATTCAGATTCCAAAACGATCCCAATCTCCATTGCAACGCTCATATGCAAACTTCGCATCTGCGCCAGTGGTGTCAACTCGATCAAACTTGTCAGCAAATATTAGAAGGAGCCATTCGCAAGTTAGGATTATCCGCTCGGGGAACCGATCGCATCCTCAAAGTTGCTCGCACGATCGCCGATTTAGCTGGTCAGGAAACCCTGCAATCTGCCCATATCGCCGAAGCCATCCAATATCGGATGATCGATCGAATGCAATGAATCAATTAAAGCTTAAAATTCCTGCTGATTTAAAATTACTTCTGTCATGTGAGTCAGTTGTTCAAACTGAAAATTCTCAATTAAATAGGTTAATGAATCCACCACCCTGGGACAAGCATCACGAATCTCATCGATCAGCTCTAAAGCCTTATCCCCATCTGCTTCCATACAGGATTGATGTAAAGAATAAATCCAATCTATGGATAGGGTTTTAAGTTGCTGGCTTACATCCGAAAGATCCTGTGATGGCTCAGTGGTTACTCTATCCAAGTCTTTAGGTTCTTCGTAAATATAGCGTACTCCCAAATATTTCTCGATCTTCTCAAAGATCTCCGTTTCTTGAAACGGTTTACTGACGAATTCATCACACCCAGCTTCAAATATAGCTGCTCTTTCATGTTCCAGAACACTAGCTGTTAGAGCAATAATCGTTACTGGAGGAGGGGGTTGAGGTAGAAGGGTTAATTTTTGTTTCTCCAGATGACGAATACACCGAGTTGCTTCATAACCATCCATTTCTGGCATCTGAATATCCATCCAGATTAAGTGAGGATTCCATTGTTCCCAGAGGGCGATCGCTTCTTGCCCATTATAAGCTTCTGCCACTTCAAATCCTACTGAGACCAAAAGTTCATTTAAAACCAAGCGATTTTCCAGTTTATCTTCTACAATGGCAATTCTATATTTCGCTTGATTAGGTTGCAGTGCAATCACTCGTTTTCTCTGAACCTCAGTTTCTAGTTTTCCTAAGTCTAGACATTCGACCTGAATATCAAAACTAAAAATAGATCCTTTTTCCATCACACTTTCAACCCTAAGTTCTCCACCCATTAGTTCAACAAATTTTTGTGAAATTGGCAGCCCCAAACCAGTTCCTTCACCAGATTTTCGCCCTGTTTCTGTTTGTACAAAAGCTTCAAACAACCGGCTCATTTCTTCCGGAGCAATTCCAGGACCTGTATCTTCTATTTCAAAGCTGATTTTGCCAATGGGTATTGCTGGATATTTCAGCCATGAGACTCGTAAAATTACCTGGCCTTTTTCTGTGAATTTGATAGCATTACCTAATAAATTAATCAAGATTTGACGCAATTTCACTTCATCTGTTTTAATCCATCTGGGGATTTCTGAATCGCATTCAATTAAAAAGTCAATTTTTTTGGTATTAGCTTTGACTTTTAACATGACTTCTAAAGTTTCAAGTAACTTATATAAATCAAAGATTTTTATCGTTAATGTGATGCGTCCAGATTCAATTTTTGACAAATCCAAAACATCATTAATGAGAGCCAGTAAATGTTCGCCGCTTTGCAGAATAATGTTGAGCTTTTTTTGATGATCTTGATTCAAACTTAGGTCGCGGTTCATTAATTGTGTGAAGCCTAATATTGCATTGAGTGGAGTTCGTAATTCATGACTCATACTCGCTAAAAATTTAGATTTTGACTGATTGGCATCTTCCGCTTTTTTTTGTTCCTGTTTTATGGTTTTGATTTGCGTTTTAATTTGTAAAGACATATTCAAAAATCTCTGAGTAAGAAACCCAATTTCATCGTCACCCTGGGGTAAACTGTGAGTATTTAGAAAATTACCTACTGCAATTTCTTCCATTCCCTGTGCCAGATTTCGTAATCGAATCACTAACTGTTGTGAACTCCGAATTTTTAAAAATGTGAAGAGACTAAGCACCAGCAAAGCGCTTGTGAAAATGATTAACATTTGATATAAAGATTGGTGTCGTTGTTGTCGTAGGTCTTCCGCAGCTTGATTTAACAAAGTATCAATTTCTTGATCAATTTTGATCAGTTCTGGAGCAATGAGCTGGTATTGCAATGTACTTTCAGCTATGAGCAATTCTAGTTCTAGAATATTAGCCGTTAATTGAGATACAAGAACTCGGTAGTGATTAAGTTCATTTTCTAAACCAATCTTGAGCTGTGGTGATAAGTTGAGTGTCTCCACATCCTGACTTAATTGTTTTGCTCTTTTAAGTAATCCATCCGCAATCCTCATGTCCAAAGAATTACTAAATTCTTTTTCATCAAGCTGCATATGAATAAATTCAACTATTAATGAATCTTGATTTGTTTTCTCTAAGTAATTTTCAATTTCTCTTTTAGCCTCTGTTGTCTCTAATAAAACCCCTTCTTGTCCAACTAAACCCATATGAGTTTGGGCTTTTAAAATATTATTGACTGAAATTCTATATCGATCTAAGATTCGCGTTGTATTGCTTAACAGTATCAAGATTTCTCGATCATTTTGACACTGTTCCTTTAAATTTTCAGATAACTCTAAAATATATTTTATGCGTTCTTCAAAGCTTTCAAAAAAAATCAACTTTCGTGACGAAGTCAACTGAGATTCATCCAGCCGTGCTAAAGTCAGTTCTAGCTGAATAGCTTTAACGTTCTTTTTCAAACTCCAAAATCTTTCTTGCTCTTGTAAAATGAAATTGGTTTTTGAACGATCGCGGAAATCCAAAATGGCCCAAGTCACGATCAGAAACAAGGCAACACCGGCCACTAAAGAGAATTGAGGTAAAATAGTGTTTTTTCGTTTCCTCATTCGCGATCGCGTGAAATACGCCTAATATTTCGTGTATAAATACACGCCTTACTATCCCTTAAGCTCCTTTAGAATACTTAGACGGAGTGCTACAGTAGATCAAAGTTTATAGCTCTTCAGGTGCTTTTGGTGCAATTTCTGGCCAATTCTTCGACACTTTCTTAAAGTTACCCACTGTATCCTGAAAAAATTTGGTCTTCACCTCTTCATTGAGGAAAACATACAGTCTATTTTCATGCAATGACCAGACTTTTGGATCTCCATCAAATTTCTTGGCAAGAACTACACCAAAGGTGCAATAACCCCCATTAGCTGGTGCAAATTGATCAGGGTTAGCTGCAAATCGCTCTCGATGTTCTGCACTGCTAAAATACCACGTCGCTCCATTCCAATCAAGACTAAATTCGGCTTTCCCTTGTACTGGCTTACCTTCCGTAAAATAAGTGACTGGATCATAGCCTTTCAATGCACGTCCCTGTTCGTCTAAATTTAAGCTAAAATCTTCTTGGCGATCGCTTGGGGATTCAGTGACGCTAATTGTCTGATTCTCGGTCTGATGCTGGTTAGAATTAGAAGTACAACCTACGAAGACCAAGACAGGTAAACTGAGAGTCGCCATCAGTAAATACTTAGGGAACATAAAAAATACTCTTCTTTACACAGCACAGGTAAAAAGTAGTTTCTTACCCTTACTATTCCATTTTAGCCACTCCAGATAGAGCGATGTCGTATTAAAATCACCATCATCAGTGATTGTGGATTGCATGAACCCCTGATCATCATGTCTATCGAACTACTCAAAGGTCTGACTATTTTAATCTTCTGTCCATTGCTCGGCGGTACGCCCCTGATCCAATGGCTTACCCTAGCGTTAACGGGCAAAGACTTAGCCCGACTGGGTACAGGAAATATTTCCGTTTCGGCTGCCTTTTATCATGGAGGTAAACTGGCAGGGATTGGTGCCGTTTTATCGGAAGCAGGAAAAGGGATCGGTGCAGTTCTCTTGGCGCGATCGCTCTTTCCCCAAACTCCCGTTTGGGAAATCATCGCCCTGATCGCCCTCGTTTTGGGACGCTACTTCATCAGTCAAGCCGCAGGAACCACCAATGCTACCTGGGGATTAGTAGTGCATAATTGGCAAATTTCCCTCCTCGTGGGACTGATCGCTCTGATAGGTCTCACGGTTGTCCGGGAGCGCAAATCTCGTCAATATGGCATCTTAATCCTGTTTCCTCTGCTTCAGATTCTCATGCATCCGAGTGACAAAGGATTGGCGATCGCCACCATATCCCTCAACACCAGCCTCGCCCTCATCTACCAACACATCCCCGACGACCTCGAACTTCCCTCTAATTCCTCCACTCGAAACCCAAATATGCCCTCACTCTTTCCTGGAAATAAGGGAATTCTCTCCCTCGATCGCCCCCTCAAAGCTCAAGAAGTGGGTGCAAAAGCGGCTAATCTCGCTTACCTAAAAAAACTCGGTTATCCCGTTCCTCCGGGTTGGATTTTACTCCCTGGAGATGACCCCCAACCGGTGATTAGCCTCCTGAACCCCTCTTCTCAGAACCCTCTGATTGTTCGCTCCTCAGCCTTCGGAGAAGATACGCTACACTCCTCTGGAGCCGGTCAATATACCAGTATTCCCCAGATTACTAACGCCCAAGGCTTACACCAAGCCATCCTCACTTGTATGCGATCGGCCGATAATCCCCAGGCGATCGCCTATCGTCAAAGCCGACAACTCCCCGATACCCAAGTCGCCGTTTTAATTCAACAACAAATCGCCGGAGTCTTTTCCGGTGTTGCCTTTAGCCGTGACCCCATTGCCCGCAGTGGTGAAGATGTCATCATTGAAGCGCTTCCCGGAGATCCGAGCCGTGTCGTTTCCGGTCAAGTTACACCAGAATCCTATCGCGTCCTAGTGATAGAAACGGATGGAGAACCGACCACCCAAATTTTAGAAGGGGATGGAGATATTCCTCCCGCCTTAATTCACCAAGTCGCTCAAATAACCCGTCAAATTGAAGGCAACTATCACGGAATCCCCCAAGATATTGAATGGACGCATGATGGTCAGCAACTGTGGATTTTACAAACTCGCCCCATTACTACCCTGAGTCCAATTTGGACGAGAAAAATCGCTGCCGAAGTCATTCCCGGATTTATTCATCCCCTGACCTGGTCAATTAATCAACCCCTGACTTGTGGCGTTTGGCGCGATATTTTTGCCCTGGTTTTAGGCAAAAAAATTGCTAATTTAGACTTAAATCAATTAGCTACGCTACACCATTCCGTCGCTTATTTTAATGCTTCTCTATTAGGAGAAATTTTTCGCCAGATGGGACTGCCGCCCGAAAGTTTAGAGTTTCTCACCAGAGGAGCAAAGTTTACCCGCCCCCCCCTATCATCTACCGTCAAACAAATTCCCGGATTATGGCGACTTCTGCAACGGGAATGGTCTTTAGAAGAAGATTTTGAGCGAGATAACCGCAAGTGGTTTTCCCCTACATTAGAGCAATTGAAAAACCAAGCTCCTCAAACCCCTTCAGAGTGCTTAGACCGTGTAGATTTAATTTTAGAAACCCTAAAGCGTGCCACCTATTATAGTATTTTAGCCCCCTTGAGTTTTGCCTTGAGGCAGGCGGTATTTCAGGTTTCTGAAGAGGATTTAGATTATCAAGAAATGCCAGAAGTTGCTGCTCTGGAAGCATTGCAAGAGTTGGCCACCTGTGCCCACCATTTACTGCCCCATTTGGAGACAGAGACCCCGGAAACCTTATTTGGTTGTTTGTCTGAATTGCCCGATGGTCAGAGTATTATCGATCAGCTTTGCCAATTTATGGAGGATTATGGATATCTGAGTGAGGTGGCAACGGATATTTCTGTTCCTCGATGGCGGGATAATCCGAGGATGGTGCGCGATATGTTTTTACAACAGTTACATCAGATGAAAGGCGATCGCCCCAAAACCCTACCGAAACGCCTTAAAATTCAAATGGTACAAGTGCGCTTAAATCTCAAGGGTCAAGTTACTCAAGTCTACAGCCAATTGTTAGCTCAGTTGCGTTGGAGTTTCTTAGCCCTAGAAAACTTCTGGATCGAATCCGGTATTTTACAGACTCAAGAAGATATCTTTTTCCTCACCTTACCCGAAGTGCAAGCCGTGTTATCTGACTCTACCGATACATTTTTATCGACGGACCGCATACCAGAAATTATTGCGACTCGCAGAGCCACATTTGCCCAAGATAAATTGGTGAAATCTATTCCTTACGTTGCCTACGGTAATCAACCTATCAAAAGAATTACTCCCTCTGCTCAGTCTAGATTAAAGGAAGGGCAAACGTTATCAGGCATTGGTGCAAGTCCAGGACAAGCGGAAGGTCGGGTAAAAATTATGCGTCAGTTGCAAAATGTGGAAGCTGTAGATACCGATACAATTTTAGTGGTTCCTTATACGGATTCGGGTTGGTCTTTGGTATTGGCAAAAGCAGGCGGATTGATTTCCGAAGTTGGAGGAAGGCTATCCCATGGGGCGATCGTGGCGCGAGAGTACGGAATTCCCGCAGTGATGGATATTCCCAATATTATGGAACGCTTGCATGATGGGCAATGGGTACGCATTGATGGGGAAACGGGAATGGTGGAAGTAATGAATAATGAATAATTAATGTAGCGATCGCTCTCCAGATTTAGCTTGGGACTTTAATGGTAGACACGGTGGTAGGAGCTTGCATATTTTTCGCCCCTACACATGGCTCTGGTTAAGCTAAGATCGGAGCGATCGCCTATAGCCTGTTGATTATGGCTCCAGTCTCCACCAAGCGAGGAAAACCTCAAACACTATGCAATTTATCAGCCCCAAAACCGATTTCGCCTTTAAGCGCATCTTTGGCTCCAAAGAAAGCAACGATATCCTGATCAGTTTCTTAAATGCCCTCATTTATGCCGGTGAGCCAGAAATCAAAGACCTAGAAATTATCGATCCCTATAATCAGGGCGATACGAGTACCCTAAAAGATAGCTATCTGGATGTGAAAGCGATCTTAGGTAACGGTACAACCGTCCTGATTGAAATGCAAGTGCTAAATGTCCCGGCTTTCAAAAAGCGAGTCTTGTACAACTGGGCAAAAATCTATAGCAATCAACTCAGCATCGGAAAACCTTATGTGGGACTGCAAGCCGTCATTGCTCTAAGCATCGTTGATTTTCCCCTATTTCCGGAGGTAAAACCGATTATTACCCACTTTGGCTTAAAAGAGAAAACCTTACCCTCATTTGAGTATCCTGACGAACAAATTGAACTCATTTTTGTAGAGTTGCGAAAATTCAATAAATCTCTGGAAGAATTAGAAACTCTGACGGAAAAATGGATTGACTTTATGAAGGAAGCACCCAATTTAGAGATGATTCCCAGTTCTCTCGAAGAAGTGCCGGAAATCGGCAAAGCTTTGGAAATAGCAAATCGAGCCAATTTGAGTCCCGAAGAAGCAGAAGAGTTAGAGCGAAAGGAGAGGTGGATACTCGACCAGGAAGGTTATGTGGTGCAAGCAAGGACAGAAGGATTGGAACAAGGGCTAGAACAAGGGCTAGAACAAGGGCTAGAACAAGGTCGTGAGGAAGGTCGGGCTGAAGCAGCATTAGGATTAATTTTGCGTCAACTTCAGCGACGGTTTGGAGAGATTCCTGAAGCGACTCTAGCCCAAATGCAACGGTTGTCTCTGGATGATTTAGATGAGCTGGGGATTACGATTCTCGATTGCACTTTAGAGGATTTCGACCGTTGGTTGAGGGAGAGGAGGTGAAGGGAGTCGGGATGCTCAGATGAAGAAAAGGCGATCGCCGGTTGGGAGGGCGATCGCCATATACGGTTCAGTCGTTCATCTGCGATTAAGCTCAAGCAGGACGAATACTGAGTCCTGCAAAATACTCCTTCCAGTTAATACCAAAATCGACTATATAACCCTTTTTAATAGACCATCGAACAATTAGAACTACAGCTACCACTACAATAAGAGCTGCGATTACATTTGGGTTAGCCATTGCGAACTCAAAGGATAATTTAGCCAGTGGAATGATCACTTTTTCCACAATAAAAAGCAACAGGTTTTTGAGGAAGACGCTTACTTGTATAGTAGTCTCTGGGTTGATTACAGGGAAAGAATTGATCATGATTCACTTCCTTACACAAATGGGAGAACAACTTGAATGTAGCACGGTGAATTGGTAGTAGATACCACAAATGTGGTAATTAGATATAGCGCTGCGCGCTATAGTGTTGACAGATAAGGGCGCATGTAGGGGCGAATGGCCGTTCGCCCCTACAGATTATTGTAAACACACTATCGCGAAGCGCTATAGCACAAAAGCCAGAGGAAGTTTTTTGAGGTACTTCCTCTGGCCCGATCGATGCGCTATTGGACTAAATTGGCATTCAATCGAGCTAAATTCGTCACAAGATTACCAGGGAAAAGATTGGGGCGTGGGGGAGTTTTTAATCCACACCACTGAGCAGCATCAACCGAGAAGTTAACACAATCTGGCCCCGTACCAACGGAGTAAGTTAAGCCTTCATATTTGCTCAACAGTTGGGCAATAACTTGTGCTAGTTTCGCGTCAGCAATCGCAAATTTGACTGAATCCTTGATGTGAGGACTCCTATCAGTGCGATCGACATGGCCAGCACCACGGGGAGTTTTAGGAACGTTTGGCTTAAATCCATACCATTCTGCGTTGCCGTTGTACTCGAACAAGCAAGCAGAATGAGGAAAACCGGTTTCACTAATAATGGTCAAGTATCCCATTCACATTTCCTCAAACTAACACTACTAATCTATCGTTGAAGATTGCTATCCTGCTACCACATTTGTGGTTAAACTAAGTTAGATGGATAGCATAATAATTTTTAGATAAATACTTAGCACTAATTGCAGTCAGATGTCGAAACTGCTCAATTGTCCATGCTTCCAGGGAATTATTGGTGTCTAAAATAGCTACTTCTTTGCTATGCGAGTTGTAGCCGACAACATTGACATAGTGGAGTTTAAATGTGCTGAACTGCACGAGAACAAGAGACGGGTGTTTCCCTAAATTTCCCTGGATAGCGGGCCAGAATGAATTCCACTTGACGCAACTACATTCGTTAACACTCGAACTAGTGTAGTTGTCGATATACTTGGCGAGTTTGCTGGGAGTCGGGCCGATTTTAGTGCTGTCATGTCCTCCTAAAGATACAGGACAATTCTCGATAAAAGATTGTAATCCCTTGGCGGAGGTATGTTGACCATTGAGACAGAGAGCGCGATAAGCAGAATTTGGCCCGCAAGACCAACTTTCTTTTTGTGCCGGAAGTTGCTGTGCTTGGTGAATTAGAGCTGGAGATAGAGATTGCCATCCTGACTCATTGTTGAGAGTTTGAGGATTGATATCTCGCACAGCATTATCATCTTCAGTTTTCTTCTTCTTGAAAATCATGTATTTCCTCCGTTGATTTTGATTTATTGACGGGCTTGAGTAGACACAGGCGATCGTTGAGTTTAGAGTTAAACTCAAACCTAGAGACATACTGCTTAACCAAAGATTCAGATGCAAGGGACTTAATAACCCTTGCATGGCATGACTTCGCAGGAAATACTACGACACAATAATTGCTGTAAGAACTGAACACACAACAGTCGTGAATCCAATAAGAAGAGCTACTGTCGTAAATTTATGTCGCTCTAATTCTGTGGTACTGTTGACTTCATGTTGCCGTTCTTGAAACTCTAAATTGCGTTTATGTTGTTCGCATTCTTTCATCGCATCGATCTTGTCTTGTCGTTCTCGAAAATCGAAATCTAGAGACTTTCCCATAATCTTGGCCATCGAGCTAAGTTGACTTAGCTTATAAATAGCATAGACAATAACTGAAACATCATCAGTCAATCCGACAATTGGAATGACATCAGGAATCGCATCAAAAGGAGAGATCAGATAAAGCAGTGCAGCGATTGCAATACCTTTTGCTGTAAATCCTGCATCGGGATTTTGAATCGTACTCATCAGAGTCTGAACCTTATCCCAAACTTCTCTGACAGGCCCTCTATTTTTCTTCTCCACTTCAGCCGAGTCTACTTTTGATTCATCTCCGGGTTTCGTCTTATTTAAGATAGATTCAAAGTCTTTGATTGGACGCTTTTGCATTTTTTCTCCTTACTTACTTCGGTAATCGCAGAATAATTTCAAGGCAGGGAATGAGTATGAACCTCATCTATTCCAGGAAAACGATGTAGCTCAACAATAGAAGTGAGTACTGGATTAACTCCGATCGATCTCAGAGTTAATCCAATCTGGTTTAGCTATCTGTTGCCTTTTTCAGTGCCAAACCCAAACCAGCAATAACAGCCACACCTCCTGCGACAGGAAGAACAACTGGAGCAAGTGGAGCAATCACAAGGCCAAAAGTTGAACCCAAAGCAGTTGCACCAGCCCCTGATGCCATAGCTACCGCACCTGTCGCAGTTGCATTAGAGCCGATGGCGATCGCTAACACGGTGTTAGCCGTTCCTGCTACTGTACCTGCGCCTACCGAAACAGCTACTGTACCGCTACTTACAGCGGCAGTCCCTGCCGCAGCTCCTGCCGCTGTGATTGCGGAGGTAGCTTTTACCAGGTTACTCATAGGTCTTGATTACCTCTGCTCGAACCAACACTATCAATCTATCGTTGAAGATTGCTGTCTTGCTACCACATTTGTGGCTTATTTAATTGAACCGGATAGCAAGCATATCTTGATAGAGAATCCGTAGCTCAAATGTGGTAAGTTAAAGGGGCAATCCCAAAAAAGTCTTGAAATCTGCAATCATGTCGGACGAGAAAAGTTTTTGTGACTCACAATATGACACTCTTAACGAAACAGAAAGGAGAGTTTTAGATCTTTTTTTATCTGGTAGAACAGATCGAGAAATTTCTGAAATCGTGCCCCTTGAACGCACTAATGTTAGAGGTTGTATCAGTAATATTTGTACTACTTTTCTGGGCGCTCGAAAGAGTGGAAAAACTGACAAAAATAGCCCGAGGCGAAACGAGTTGTTTAATTACATTGCTCGCTACAAACCCGATCTGATCAAGCCTAATTTGAAAATCGAAGTGTTGAAGAAATATACTGGTTTTGAAGTCGTCTTGCATGGAGATCTAAAAAATCTAACACTAGATCAAAGACGGGCATTAGAACAGGAAGTACAGAAAATAGCTAAGGAGTTGGACTTAATTGTGGTTAAGATCAAATCTGGATCAATTATCATTGAATTTGAAGGATCGCCTGAAGGGTTTGAGCGCATCAAAGCCTTATTTGACTCAGGGGAACTCACGGAAGTTGCTGGCTTTGCCATACAAGAGATTAGCGCTCTACCGGAACAACAAACCCAACGGACTCAACTGAGAGAATGGTTGCAAGGTGTTTTTGCTCCCCTGTGGGAATCCGTCGATGGCTTGTTAACCACTGAGCAACCGAGCTTTGCCTTTCGTCAGCGCAGTGAGGGGGTTTCGCGGAGAAAGACAATTGTCTTTAACGAGCTTGAAGATTGCCAAGTCGAAATGGTGGCTACAATTATACCTCTAGAGAGACCTAAAGTCAAGGTTATTATACAGATTCTTCCCAGTCCCGGAGCGAGCCATCTACCGGAAGACCTGCGTATCCAGTTACTCGATGAAAGCGATGCAGACAATCCGGAGGGAGAAATCTTTGATGCCAAGGAAAATCTGGAATTTAATGTGGAAGAGGGCGATGCTTTTAGTATAATTGTAGAGCAGGGTAGATATAGGGTTGTCGAACGATTTATGGTGTAAATTACAGAATTTTTACGGAAAGCGACCCCAACCCAATAACCCACCCTCAATAGCAAGTTACCTAGTCTCCTCTAGGTGGCTTGTTATGTTGTTTACCAGAAGTGTTGAACAATGGTTCAAAAAGTTATTAACTTCATTATGCATGACTCTAGTTCTGAAGGAGTTTTCCTTTCCACAGAAATGCGAGACTGCAATCAAGACCAAATCTTGGTTGATATGAGTGGACAATTGCCTCCGAATCCTGAAGTCAAAGAAGAGTATGAAGGTTTGAGTAAAATCTATCCCGGACTCCGCAATCCCGGACGAATGGCAACAACCAGAAAAGTCACTAACTTTAAGACGGGTTCTTGCCAAGAAGTAAGCCAAGAACGACAAGAACTAATGGAATCGTGCAGAGAAAATTATATCCAATTAAGCGAGAAATTTAAGAAATGGTTTAGATCTCCTGAATGGATGAATTTTCTAATAAATTTGTATCCAGATTTGTCCAAAAAAGAAGAAATTAATATCTTTATTCGTACATCAGATATAGAATTGCTAAAAGCACCCTGGCATCAGTTCGATTTAATTGAAAAATACCCCAATGCTCAATTTATATTCACCTCCTATAATTGTAAAGCTCCTCCCCATACAAAGGAAGTAGCTGGGAAAGATAAGGTCAAGCTTTTAGCAATCTTCGGTCATGATGAAGACATAAATACGGATGAAGATAGGAAATGTATTCAATCGATTCCCTCATTGGAATACACGGATCTGAATAAGCCAAGTCGTCAAGAAATCTTAACTCATTTGACGAATAATAATTATGATATTTTGTTTTTTGCTGGCCATAGTGAAAGCACTCAAGATGATGGTCGTATTTATATTAATAAGGAAGACTACTTGACAATTGAAGATCTCAAACATGCATTGGAAACGGCAGTAGAACGGGGCTTACAAATTGCTATTTTTAACTCTTGCGATGGTTTGGGATTAGCTCGGAAACTCCAAGAAGTGAACATTCCCCAGGTTGTGGTGATGCGAGCACCAGTCACTGATAAAGTTGCCCAAGAATTTCTGAAAATATTTCTGATCTCTTTTTCTAATCATAAATCTTTCTACTTGTCTGTCCGTAAAGCCCGAGAAGGTTTACAAGGATTGGATTCTAATTGTCCCAATGCTTCTTGGTTACCCGTCATCTTTCAGAATTCTACGACTGAAGCTTTGAGTTGGCGGCAATTACGGGGACTACCTGGGGGTATGGATTGGCGCAAATTTTGTGAAGAAAAAATTAACCCCCAACTCGATTGTACGTCTTCAAGCTGCAACAATAACCGCGATATTTCTGCCTGTGAGAGAATTTATGTACCCCTCTCATTAGAAAGACTAGACGATCGGGAGTTTCTGAAAGGTTCTCTGCGTAGCGATGATGACTTTTTTGGAACAGTGTTAGGCAGTGAAAAATCTCCTAAACGGATTGCTCTGATTGGCGAAACCGGGAGTGGCAAAAAAGCGATCTTACAAAAAATGGTAGAGTGGATCGTAAACAGGAACAAGAACGAGAATGAACCAAACGCTTATCCCATTTGGATTGCTTTAGCTGATTTACACGATCGCCGTTGGGATACCCTAGAAGAATTTTTAGAAAAAAAATGGCTCCCCGATGCTTTAAAAAAAGAGAAAGCGACATCAGATCATTTAGAATACCTGAGACAGTTATTTGAAAGTGGGCGAGTATTTCTCTTCCTGGAAGGATTGGATGAACTGCCTATCTTACGGAGAAAAGAGTCTCCCTTGAGTCTATTAGCCGATCAACTCACCGATTGGATTGCACCCGCTCAAGTGATTCTCACTTGTCGCTCAAATTTGTGGGAAAATCACCCCAACATTTTAGAGGATTTTGAAGTTTATAAAATCGCCGGTTTGACTCACCCTGAGCAAATTAATGAATTTGTCGATAAATGGTTTGAATATTGTCAAAACCGGCCATCGGATCAAGATTTAGCTTCAGCGCTTAAATCTCAACTGAGAACTCCGAGAAAAGCAAAGTTTAGAACCATTCTCAAAAACCCTCTGTGTTTAAATATATTTTGTGAGCTTTGGCAACACAATCAAGGAAACTTGCCGGACACTAAAACGGCTTTATACAAGAAATTCACCCATGGATTTTACGATCGCAGATGCTCGTCCGAATCCGATCCTTTAGAACCCAGCGAGATCGATTCAGCCTTGGGAGCGCTTGCCCTCGAAACCCTCGAACACCAAAGCTCTCAATTTCGGCTTCGGCAAATGGAGAGCTATAACACCAGAAAACCGGAACTCTTTGAGCAAGCCATTGAAGTCGGTTTTCTCAGTTTAGTGGAAAAGGAAGATCGCGACAATAGTCAATGGTCGTATCGTTTCTTGCATCCAAATTTACAAGAATATTTTGCGGCTCTGGCGATTGAAGATTGGCTCTTTTTCTTTAATCCCTCTGAAGGAATTTACCGTATTTTTGACCGCCATTGGAAAGAAGTGATTCTCCTGTGGTTAGGACGGGAGGATATTAATCCCGCTCAGAAAGAACAATTTCTCGATGCTTTAAGGCAATTTCTGGCTGAGATTAAACCCTACTCCGATCGCGCTTATTTTTTAGCAGCCGCTGGACTGGCGGAATTTCCAGACTATCCACAGGCAGAAACCATTGTCCGGGGACTGGTGAAATGGTGTTTTGGCGAGCAAGTAGAAGGGGGAAAAATCAAGCGCTTTCCGGCAACCCTTGAACTGAGAGCCAATGCAGCGCTGCAAGAGAGCGATCGCCCCCTAGTCCTTCAGATTCTCAGAGAACTATTAGACACCTACTCTGATGACACAACCCTGAGTCGCGTTGCTTACACCCTCGGTAAACTGGCACCAGAGCAGTCCGAAGACCAGGAAAAATCCTTAGAAGTCCTGAAAAATTTGTTGCGTAAGAGTCAAGAGGATGAGCAGCGTTTGGCGATCGCCTCCAGTTTAGCAGAACTCGATCCAGACCATACTTTAGCTCTCGATACTCTACAAAACCGCTCGGATACTTCTTCATCTGATGGTGGCGATCGCAAATTCCATGGACTCGCAGGCGATCAAATCGATCCCGGTAACCCAGCATTCGAAACTCTGCTCGAACTCGCTAAAAGTCCAGAGGAAGAGATGCGCTTATCAGCCCTCGAAAACCTGAAAGTGATTTTTGAGGAAAAATATGCTCGCCAAATTGTTGATTTATTAAGCGATCGACAGGCGATCTCTAACACCGAGAAGAATTCAGAGCTAAATCGGGTTTACAACGAATTATTGTGGCTCTGTGCCGATCTCCTCAATTATGTAGACTTTTACCAAGCCCTTCATCATTCCCCATTACCTAGGGTTGCTCAACCCTGCGATGACACGAGTCTAAAAAATACCCATCGGCTATGGATTAACGCAGCCTCTTTGCAAGCAGAAACAGACCGCGAGGCGATCGCCCAAGCTCTGTGCAATACAATTTATGCCGAAGCCTTACCAGATCAGTCCATCCCTACAGTCGCCACTGACGTTGAATTAGGACTTCAGATCGTTCGAGCTAGACAACACTTGCAAAAGCAAAAGTTAGTCCTTATTTTCGACCCATGCCACCCCAGTCAAGAATTACTCGACTGCTGCCGTGAAATTGCCTCTCCCAATTTAGGAGTGTATATCGCCTGGATTACTGAGCAACCCTTAGAACCCCCTTTGCATCAATTCTTTCCCCAAGACCCGAATCTCAAACGTTCCATCCGAGAGTGGATACAACAGTTGAATGATGCTTCTGGGGTCAATTCCATAACCGATCTTGATTTCAATAGCTAGACTCGGTTGTAGGGGCTTGCATATTTTTCGCCCCTACAGATACCTCTGATGATTATTGGGTAATATTATGCCTGTTCTTCCTCCAGGGAGATCAGTTTCTCCTCGATCGCCAGAGGAGGACGCAGCAAGAAATAGACAACCAAACCAAAAAAGGGAATCAAGCGGGTAACCCACAGCAGCGTGGAATTGTGCCATTGGCGACGAGCCATATCATCATTCACTAGCCAAGATTGAAAGAGGGAAAAGAAGAGCAAATCGATTGCAAAGGAATACGCCAGGCGATCGCTACCTACAATCTGTATCAATTCTTGCGATCGTTGCCCAATATCGCCAAATTCGGGTCTTGCAAACATCGCCCAACTGATGGAAATCAGGACAATTACACTTAAGAAAATACCCCAACCGCGACTCTCTGTGACTTGTTCTAATCGCGATAGGGGGCGATCGCCTAATTCTGGATTGCTGTGTCTAATTCCTAACCAAGGCAAATAAAACACATTTGTCAAAAAGGCAATACCCACTAAAAATGGAAACATCGGCCAGCGTTGACCTCGACCATCCACTAGAAAGCCCCATAATAATAAAGCCCAAGCCACCACGATATTAAACAACCCTTCTAAGGCAGGATGTAAAACCGGCGCTTGTTCAGGTAAAACCAGGGGAGTAATAAACCAAAAGTTTAAGCTTAAATCCCAGACTTCTTGCAGTAATTCTGAATTAATATGCAGCAAAGAAGGACCAGGGGGCAAGTCCGAAAACAAGAGATAAACTACATAAATCAACCATATTGTCCAAATAAAAATTTTCCCCATCACCATTGCTCATCCTTGAAACTTTGATTTTTAAAGTCTATCTAGTCCCTAGCGTGTAACGCTATATTAAGCCACCTGATGAGAGCATTGACATTTCGGCAACTGATTGAGCAATTCACTGTCAACATTACTGACTGGGGGAAGGGTTTCACCGGGTTCTAAAACTGCCTGATCCGCAGGAATTTGTTTTTCATTCGCTTGGAGTAGCTTTTGTTTAATGGTATTCAAGGCAGCTTGATTATTCACAGGTGATCGTGGTAGAGGTAAGTCTAAATTGGGCCAACTTGATAAACGAATACAAGGACAATTTTTAGTCTCCATGCTACCAATCGTCATGGGAATAGGCATCACGCATCGACAGCAGAGAATTATGTCCCATTTGGGCGTGAGTAATTCGGCAATAGTCTGATCTGTATCTTCTAAATAACAGTCACCAGATTGATCAGAAAGTAGGGTTTGCCAACAGTCTTCAAAGGCTTTACTATAGCGATTTCTTTCAATGACGGGATGGGGAGAAAGAGTGCAATCGCCATTATGAATATAAATTTTACGTCCTAACTGAAGCCAGTGGGCTAAATATTGTTTAACTTGGTCTGCGGATGCCATAAATAATCTAACCTAAATACAGCTTATGAGTTTTGAAAACAGAGATCATAGGTTGAGAGATTGACTGATCATGCCTAGTGCTAGTTGGTTTACGATCGGGGGGGCTGGAGAAATTGGCGCTCGGCTCTGTCTAAAGATCTTGGTGGTAAGGACAGCAGAAAGGGAAATCGCTTGAGTGCGCTAGTGCTTATTCCCGATCTTCTCCTCTTCCTATCTTAACCTCCATCCCCTGTATCTTATCTCCATCAAACACAAGAAATTAAGCGATTAAAGCTTATGAAACTCTAAAGATTGGTGATTGAATTTAAAGGAGTACCTAACTCAGTTAAATTGAGGATATAGCCTCCCGTCACTAAGTACACTTGGTTTGCGATCGCTCCTAAATGACGAACCAAGTTCCCCAGGCGATCGCGAAAGGTTCGTCCCAAAGGATAGGCTGGAACCACCCCCCATCCGGTTTCTTCCGCTACCAAAATCAGATCCGCTTGTGTTTGTTCTACCGCCAATAACAACTCTTGCTCTATCAACTCCCATACTTCTTGATCGTACTCTAGACAGTTCGCTAACCAAGTTCCTAAAGAATCAATTAATAAACACTCCCCTTCCTGTCCTCCATCCAGACATTGGCTCAACTCCTTCGGAACCTCTCTCATTTGCCATTGTGGAGGTCTACGCTGTTGATGTCGTTCAATACGCTGTTGCCATTCCACATCGCTTGGATCGAGTTGGGCTGTAGCAACGTAAACCACCGCCTTTCCTGTCTTTTGGGCTAACCTTTCTGCCCACTCACTTTTTCCCGATCGCGCTGGTCCCGTCACTAATATAACGCTTCCTGGACGAGAAGCATCCGTTCCCATACTCAATTGTTCAATTCCCTATAAAAAACCAGGTACGTTTAGTGTACCTGGTTAATAGACTTCTGAGCTGTATCTTTTATACGGCCGCGAAGTAAACTTTTGATTTTACAGGATCGGGGTTCATGGTTTTTTCACCGGGTTGCCAACCCGCAGGACAAACTTCGTCGGGGTGAGATTGAACATATTGAATGGCTTGCAGTACGCGCAGAGTTTCATCAACGTTGCGACCAAAGGCTAGGTTGTTGATCGTGGCATGTTGAATGATGCCTTCTTTATCAATGATGAATAGACCCCTCAGAGCAACTCCAGCATCGGGATCGAGGACATTGTAAGCAGCACTGATTTCTTTTTTGATATCGGAGACCAGAGGATAGTTCAGATCGCCAACACCACCAGATTTACGGTCGGTTTGAATCCAAGCTAAGTGAGAAAATTCACTATCTACAGAAATGCCTAGGACTTCGGTTCCTAACTTTTTGAATTCTTCAAAGCGATCGCTAAAGGCAGTAATTTCAGTCGGACAAACAAAAGTGAAGTCTAAGGGATAAAAGAAGATCACCACATACTTACCTTGGTAGTCCGATAGTTTAATGGTCTTAAACTCTTGATCGACCACCGCAGTTGCCGTAAAGTCAGGGGCTGCCTGTCCAACGCGGATACATCCTTCAGATTGAGTCATGTCTGCTTTCTCCGTTACATATTGTTACGAATCATATCATACTCATAGTCGTTATGACTCCTTTTTTTCCAACTTCCCCTAATCTTCAGTGATCAATGGAATAAAAATCGCCTATATCCAGGAGATACAGACGGTTTCGGAAACTCTTAAATATTTAGATGGCTCGGGGCAGATTTGAACTGCCGACCTTGGGCTTATGAGTCCCCTGCTCTAACCAACTGAGCTACCGAGCCAAACTTGCAACTTTACCACTATAACCTAATTTCGATCTAGAAAGCAAGGGAGATCGGAAAGCATTTTTCCGATCTCCCTTATTAACCATCCAAATTTAGCGGTTAGGTAAATAAGCCATAGGGTTAACTGCGCCCTGTCCAGCCGGGTGAATCTCAAAATGCAGGTGAGGGCCGGTACTGTAACCGGTACTGCCCATTTCAGCAATTTGCTGACCTTGACGGACTTTTTGCCCCTTGCGGACTAATAGGCGATTATTGTGGGCATAGCGGGTCAGACTTCCATCGGGATGACGGATATCCACTAAATAGCCATAACCCCCCGAATTCCAATCCGAATAATCCACGACACCGGGAGCAGCCGCAAAAATTGGTGTACCAATGGGCCCAGCAATATCAATACCTCGGTGCATTCTGCCCCAGCGCCAACCATATCCAGAGGTGAAAACTCCTTGTGCTGGCCAGATATAGCCATTCATGCGATCGCCAGGAAGATAGCGTTCACTCGGAGCCAATGGCGGTACTTCCGGCGACACCATTTCTCCAATAGGCAACTTACTGGGGTCGTAAGCATCTGGTCCGAGAGGAGCAACCGCTACATTTTGCCCTACTCCAGAAGCAGGAGTCTGTGGAGTCGAAGGACTCGAAGAGCGGTATTTTTCCTGTAAACGCCGCAAGTCTTCTTCTAAGTTGCCTGTAGAGCTAGAAGTAGAAAACTCAGAATTTACCCGCTCTACAGGTCGAGCGACTGAAGTCACTGGCTGTTGTACTGGGGTTGAGGGTTGAGTCAGGGGTAAAGTCACGCTTGCCGGCTGATTTTGATACTGTTGGCGAAGCTGATTCAGTTCTGTCGTTAACCCTTCCACATAGGTACTATAAGCACTCTCTTCGGTAGGATTAGGGGTAGACTGCTTCTGGGATGACGAGTCATTATTGAAGCTGACTAAGGGAACCGGCTGCTGAGAATCAATAGCAGCAGAACTAATCTCGGTGGTATTGATCCCTGGAATTGCCGAAGTTGCCGTTATCGAGTCTAGGTTTTGGCTCTTAGGAATCTTTAAATTTTGATTGACTTGAATCAAATTGGGATTGGTGATGTGATTCACTCGGATTAACTCAGATCGTGTTACGCCATAGCGACGGGCAATCGAATCTAAGGTTTCCCCTCTTCTAACTTGATGCAGTAAGGGTTGAGGAAACACCGAGTCTCTCGGAGAGAACCGAGACGCTACAGAAGTAGAATTCAAGGAAGGCGTGAGCGTCAAGCTCGGTAACTCTGGCTCACTCTCACTCATTTCCTTAAGTTGCTCTTTCGGTTGCCCTGAGAACGCTTCAACTTCTGTATGAGTAGGTTCGACTATAGGAGTAGCTTCTTGTAATTCTGGAGCAGCTCCCGTTTCAGTTTCAGCTTTCAGAGTTGGGCTGGCTAGAGTCTCTGTTGAGGCAATCTCTGGAGATGGGGTAAATAGTTTCGGAGTGCCATCAAACTCTGGCAAAGCCTGTAAGTCTCCCTCTACTTTCCAGGGTAAAGACGGTGCTACCGCAGCAGAGGATACCCCTGATGTGGGATTTTCAAACCGAGGCACTGCCAAGGACTGATCCACTTCCAGTTGATCTGGATTACTCAGTTGATTGGCTTCAATGAGTGCTGATGAGTCAACACCATGAGTTTTGGCAATGGTGTTGACCGTATCTCCGGACTGAACTTGATAAACCTCTAGGGTGATTTTCTTGGGGGTCACATCCACTTGAGGTTCAGTGATTGGCTTAACTGTCCAAGTGGAATTAACCGGTGCTACTCCCCCTGTTTCACTTTGCATTTGCTGCCAAGAGGGTTTAACTGCCCCAACTCCTTCTGCTTTGGCTTCTTTTGGTAGAGTCACAATCACCGATTCTGATTTCACAGGTGATTCCTCTACAGGTGCAGGCAGACTTTGGAACTTAGGGGCAGTTTTTCCAGAGGGCAGAACAGTTAAGGTTCGGGATGCCTCTGGGTTGACGGATTCTAATACCGTTACATAGCTAACGGCCTCATCTAAGGCTGCTTGCTCTTGTTCTTTCTGCTGTTGAGCCAACGGTTGGTTTTCACTTGATGCATCAGATGCATCTATTAACTCTGGAGTCAGAATAACTGGGACTTCTGGTTTTACTCCTGGAGTTGAGAGTTCAGAGGTTGAGAGGCTCTTTTCCTCTAAGGATGTTTTAGCCAGCGGAGGCTGCGATGTCAAGAATGGGGATTCTGGGCTTAAGGTTTCCGCCCTGGAAAATCCTGCACTTTCTAGCATCACAGGCGCATTTCCCAGAGAAGCAGTTGCTGCATTGAACCCTGAAGAAACTACTGTGGTTGATATTCCCCGACCCGTTAAATTCGGTTGGGAGGCTCGATTGGTAGTTTGAGTGGGGTCAAGCGTTGCTGGTTCTGCCGCTCTAGCCGCTTGCTGACCTTCTGGGAATAATAGGTTTGGTAAACCCATGGAAATCGCAGCCAAGCCAATCATGGCTGCTGATGTACACACCCTACGGTTGCTATCGGGGGAAACCTGCTTCGAGTGACCTACTTCTGCATGGAATACAGCGGTGGGAAGCAGAACCGATTGATTATCTTTCTGGGAATTTGCTCGTTTCAAAGAACGACCTCCTAATAGACGAGCGCTTAACAGTGTCTGAGTTAATATAACCTAACTTTCGTGATTGGAAACACTGAAGTTCAGAGATCAAGATCACAGACTGTTAATAGGCTTAGGCAAGACTACCTTGCTTTTCCAATTCTGACAAGCGTTAATTTTTGTTTCAATGATTTTAGCTCTGACTCTTCAAATTGTCATCATCTTCTTCTACCTAGATTATCTGGGGGTTTCAGGAGGTTTGATGGGTATCAATCCACTTCTGATAGAAATTTCTTATTTTTGATCGCGACAAAGACTATCGATTTGGGTTTAAATCTCATCGAGTTTCCCCAGTTGCCGACGGGCTTCAAAGAGACCCAAGGCTGTACTGACTGATAGATTCAGGCTACGGACTCCGGGTTGAGCCATGGGAATTTTGACCACACAATCACAGTAATCGAGTGATTCCGAGGGCAGTCCTTGGGTTTCACTACCAAATAGGAGCCAGTCTTTGTGACCGAAGGCAAAATCGATATAGTTGGTTGTGCCAGAGGTACTAAAGCCGATGCATCGCCCCCCTTGATTTTGTTGGTGGGTGGTAAAGGTTTCCCAATCTAGATGATAAGTCAGATCGACAAATGGCCAGTAATCCAGCCCAGCCCGTTTCAGATAGCGATCGCTAATTTCAAAGCCTAGGGGCCCTACCAAATGTAGGGGAGTAGAGCTTGCTGCACAGGTTCGAGCAATATTTCCGGTATTTGGAGGAATTTGGGGATGAACCAGAACCACCCTAACCATAAACTTTAGTGATATCAGAAATTTTAATCAAATTTAGCCCTCGGATTGCTTCAACTGAGATAATTATCTGTTGAGCGAAGATTAAGCGACTAAGGGATGACAGAGGTTCTCGGCCATCTCTCGTTCTTCTTGTTCAGTGTCAGCGATCGCCTTTTGCATCACCTGTTCTAGATTACCATGGACTTGATAATCCTTTAACCATCGTAAACTTTCATTTCCCTGGCGCAAAATCTTTTTCACGGGGGAGAGGAAACAACTAAAGCCTTTTTCTTTCGCTATAGGCAAAACCTGATCGTAGAGTTCTTCTATCCACTCCCTTGCCGAAATAGAGCGCCCATCTTGCCAATGGGTTAATCGAGCCTCCAAACTCGACTGAGCTGCGGCTTGTTCATTTTCAGCCGTTAAATGCACCAATTTTTGAGGATCGCCCCTATATATATGTAGGGGGTCTAACCCTCGATCGCTAATCAATTGCCATAAACGAGCCTCTAACAGCGCTGTGATTGCTAAAAGGGAGATCGCATCAGTGACGAGATCGCAGATTCTCAATTCTAAACGATTCAGGCTATAGGGACGGCGATCGCCATTGGGACGCACAGATGCCCACAAATGACGCACATTTTGCATGGTTCCTTGGGCCAACTGTTCCTGAGTCCAATCAATATAATGGCGATGACTTTCAAACAAGGGGACAAACTCAGGCGTTTGGGGAAACACCTGCCAGCGAGTCGAGTGGGAACCCGTTACCTGACCATTAAAAAAGGGAGAAGAAGCGCTTAACGCTAGATATAAGGGGGCTTCCAGGCGAACCAAACGACAAGCCTGCATTAACACTTCTGGATCGGCAATGCCGATATTAATATGAATACTGGCAGTAACCACCTTCGTGCCATAAGTTTTTTCGATATATCCATGGTAAGGATTCTTGGGGTCAGAGCGATAAAAGCGATCTCCTCCTCCCAACGATAAGGTACTGCCAGGAATCAGGGTATAATCACCTAGCTCCTTGAGATATTGGCGCAACCGTTGTCGAGGCTGAAGCAGTTCGCACAACAAACTCTCGTAACGACAAAAAGGAGCAGTGGTATACTCCACATTACGGCTATCGGGTTCGCGGACAAAACCATTGAGATCGGCCACAATGCGATCGGAAAGCCCGACAATCTCACCTTGGGGAGTGCCGGTATACATTTCAATTTCAAAGCCTTTGGAGAGGAGCATAGCTATTCCTCAAGTATTCTAGTTCTAGCTTATAGCGCTTGAGATCCCTAGGCAAAAGTGGGGAGAAAAGATAGTGAGGATTCATGAAGATTCATATAGAATAAAACCCGGTTTTCTGGTATTTTCTATTCCCTATTCCCTTGATTCCCCCGAACTGCTCCAGAAGAGGGTTTCACCCGCCATAACTGATCGAGTTGGCTGGCTGGCATCGTCAAATACAAAACGTCTCCAGGGGTTAACGTCGCCTCTAGTAACTCCCAGCTATGCATCACGTGATGATAAGTCGTCTCTAAATATAGGGGCACAAAATCTGCTTGCATGGCCGCATCTTCAACCCGTTGACCACAAAAGGGATGACTGGGCGTAATCAAAGCGGCTAGAGCTACCCATAAACTTCCACCTGTCATACCATTGCCCAAGATTCTACCTCCTAGGGCAGCGGCGGCAAAGGAAGGAGCCGCTAAATCAATGGGACTGAGAACTGAGTCAAGATCAAAGACCTGTTGGAATAACTTGGCAAAATGGGGGTCTTGGTTGCGGACAATAACCCGTAATTTCGGGACTAACCCCTTGCTGCTGAGGGCAATTTCCAGGTTAATCGTATCATTGCTGGTCACGGCAAATAGGCTCTCTGCCTGTTGGATATTAGCGCTCTCTAGGGTGGTGGCTAAACAGGCATCACTAATAATAACGGGGACTTTGAGAGCATAGGCGGTATTCAAGAATCGACACTTAGGATCGGATTCAATAATCACCACATCATAGCCTTTGGCATGGAGTTGACGGACCGTTTCCATACCGATACCGCCTAAACCACAAACAATATAGTGATGGCGTTGGGGAATGGGAGCAGTTTCTAGGAGTTTGCGGAAACGAGTCCCCAACACCCAATCATTGAGCAATGCGTAGCCAATACCAACAATGCCTGCACCGATGAGCATCATAAAGGCGGTAAAGAGTTTAATGGCAGCAGGAGCTTTTTCAGCAACTTCTTCTTGTCCTCCTGCACCGGTAATCATACCCACGGAAAAATAGAGGGCATCAACAATGGGAATTTCCCAGTTAATGGTGGTATAGGTAAAGGTAGCAATCAGAATGGTCAGACAAAGGAAAAGAGTGACCAGCACTGAGGATTGGAAATGTTGTTGAAATTGGCGCAAATAAGTAACGAACTTACCTATTTTAGCGATCGCAGAGGTTTGGAATTTTTTAGGACTCGGTTCTGTGGCTAGAATAAGGCGATCGCCAATTTGTAACTCTCGCTCCTGCAATACCCCAGAAACTAAATCGGTTTTGCCATGGTGAGGCAGATAGTAAATCAGCATTCGATGGGGATTTTCCCATAAAGCCGTCAGACTCATGCCTAGCCAAGGATGATTCGCATCAATATATTCTTCATAAATTGGCCAAGTTTGATTGTAAAGTTTCAGTTGGCCAATGGCATGATTGCCAAATGCAGCAAACATGAATACTGGTGCAGCGAGGGAAGAGACGCTCATGGTGGTGTGCTGGGGTAGCGTTCGGTCTAAGCGATCGCCTAAGTTAGTATTAAACAAGCGATTAATCACCTGAATTTGAGGATTCAAGATCCGTGCTTGCACTAAAATGGCTAAATTCTCAGCATCATCATTACTGGCAATCACTAAGGTATGGGCTTCGACTATTCCAGCTTTCATCAGAGTAGAGGCTGAACGCAAGTCCCCCACCACAACATTGGTCTGTTCGCCAGCAAGCGGTTCAGTAGAGATGCCAATCACCGTAGCTCCCTGTTGTCTGAGAAGGGAATAAATAGTATATCCAGTGCGTCCAAGACCACAAACGATAATTCGAGGTTTCATAGAAAGGAAGGGTATCACCGTCTTGAGCTGAATGAGTCGGGTTGAGATCAGTCTAATGTTCCATTGTTGATGAGTAGGGTGACCCAGATTGTAACTCAATACACCATCAGACTAGGCAATAGGGAGTAGGCCGTAAACCGAGGCGAACTTTTGCCGATTCGCCAGTATGATGGAGGGGTCAATGGATTGGGAATAATATTGTCATGCTCTCCAATACTGCCGTCTATCCTGTCCGTTGGGATCGGGAAAATCAATGCGTGATTCTCATCGATCAAACTCGTTTACCTGGAGAATATACGACAGTCTCGATTAGTGATTCTACTCAGATGGCGCGGGCGATTAAAACCATGATTGTTCGAGGAGCGCCTGCTATAGGCGTTTCGGCGGCTTATGGCATGGCATTGGGAGCCAGAGAAATTGAAACCAGAGATTCTACGGAGTTTCTGAAGCAACTCGAAGCGATCGCCGAAATGCTACGACAAACTCGCCCTACGGCAGTCAATTTGTTTTGGGCAATTGAACGGATG
Source organism: Roseofilum reptotaenium CS-1145 (assembly GCF_028330985.1). Lineage (NCBI taxonomy): Bacteria > Bacillati > Cyanobacteriota > Cyanophyceae > Desertifilales > Desertifilaceae > Roseofilum > Roseofilum reptotaenium. The sequence continues at coordinate 179,458 of NZ_JAQMUE010000088.1, forward strand.
TTAGAGACCGCAAGAAGTACATCCAGTTCTGTGGGAGAGATTCAGGCTAAATTATTAGAAACGGCTCAAGAGATCCAAGCCGACGATCTACAGACTTGTCAGGAAATAGGAAAACATGGGGTTACTGTATTACCAGAAACTCCAGAGCGGTTAAATCTCCTCACTCATTGTAACGCGGGCGCTTTGGCGACAGCCGGATATGGAACAGCTTTAGGTGTCGTCAGGAGTGCCTGGGACAATGGGCGTTTAAATCGGGTGTATGCCGATGAAACCCGTCCTCGGTTACAAGGGGCAAAACTGACCGCTTGGGAATGCGTACAAGAAGGAATCCCAGTTACGGTAATTACAGATAATATGGCAGCCCATTGTATGCAACAAGGAATGATTCACGCGGTAGTTGTGGGGGCAGATCGCATTAGTGCCAATGGCGATACAGCGAATAAAATTGGAACCTATAGTGTGGCTTTGGCGGCTAAAGCCCATAATATCCCCTTTTATGTGGCGGCTCCCCTATCTACAGTGGATTTTAAGTTAGCCGATGGGGGAGAAATTCCCATTGAGGAACGTGATAGTCAAGAAGTGGCTCAAGTGGGCGAAACACGCATTACCCCTTCAGGGGTGGACTATTATAACCCGGCTTTTGATGTCACCCCAGCGGAGTTGATCGCAGCTATTATTACGGAAAAAGGTGCGGTTGCTCCCCAGGAGTTATATCAATTAAAAACTCAAACTTAAAAAAAAGATTTAATAGTATATCAAATCTGAATAATCCGTTACCATCAATACAATTACTTACTGCAATCCTTTCATAGCATCTCCTTAATGCTGTGGCAGAATTTGGCATCCTAATCTTAATATCAGCAATGAAAATGAAACTCACTCAAAGTTTAACTTTGGCGATCGCTGCTGTTTTCCTGGTATTATTGTTGAGCGGCCACAATCGTGTATTTTCCCAAGAACACACCGGCTGTTTTATGGTCGATAGCAAAGGAGAGTTAACCAATTTATCGACCATGTGCTCAGGAAGCGAGCAAGTTTTAGGTACGGGAGATGTACAAGTAACCTTAAAATGGGCCACAACTGATGATTTGGATTTATCAGTTATTGACCCTAGCGGCGAAGAAGTACTATATAGCACTCCCCGCATAGCATCAGGAGGCGAATTAGATGTTGACTCAAATGCAAACTGTGAGGAAACCACTGTAAATCCTGTGGAAAATGTGTTTTGGCCCACAGGGGGAGCGCCGACAGGAGATTATGTCGCTAAAGTTACTTTTTTTGCGCGCTGTCAACAATCTGTCCAAGAGGTTCCATTTAACGTTAGTTTGCTAGTCAAAGGCAACAGAACAGAGAATACTGGTCAGGTAAATATGGAAAATGAGACTGTAACCTTTCCGTTTTCCCTATAAGCTCATCTAGGGTTGATTAACCTCTTGGAAAACTATTTTTTTGCCTTGGCAAATACCTCTGTCTATAGAGGATACAGCGATCGCAACCGAAAGTGAAAGAAAAGGGATAAATAGAGTCTCCCTTAATTTCTAATTGTTACAGTTTGAATGACCGAGAGGTAGGAGGTTGGAAACTCTTGTATTCCTCGATCGTGTAATGTCTTTTGTATGTCTTGGAAGAGGCAATCGCGCTCTTGAGCCTCTAACATGAGATAGGGCGATAAGGTGCTTAACAAACCCAGATAGCTGTCAATGGTATATTGGCGATCGCACATCACGCAATCGGAGCGGAGATGATCGAACACCTGAGAACCACTTAAGGTTTCTTCTAACTGAGCTAAACGCTGTTTATGATCGTCTAAACGATCGAAATGACCCAGGGAGGGATCGTAATGCTCATAGACCCGATCCAGAATAGCGCACACTTGCGGTTCGGGTCTAGGTGGCGTATTCCAGAGTAAAATCAGAGACCCATTGGGTTGCAAACATTCGACGATCTGGCGATCGCGCTCTTCTGGGGAAATCCAATGAAAAGAGCAGGCGGCAACCACTGCATCAAAGGTTTCTCCCTGCCGATCCCACTCTTCAAACGAGGAATTCACCAACCGCACATGAGCAAACGCCTCACTTTTTTTCCGAGCCAAGTCATACGCAGCAAAACCAGGCTCCAGGGCTACAATTGAATCCGTGATTTCTGCCAAATCAAACGTCAGAGTTCCGGGTCCACATCCAATTTCCAACACCCGTGACTGAGCAGATAAAACACCCCAGTCTAGGGCGCGATCGAGTAAAATTTTCGGATACCGAGGTCGAGTGCGATCGTAAACTTCAGCAACTGATGAATACCAATCCTTTCTTACTTCTAAACTTTGGGATGAAACCCACTCTAAATACTCTTTTAAATCAGCCATTGATCGCAAAAACGACAAACGCGATGTTTCGTTCGGGGCGAAATACCCTTCGCCCCTAGAAAAAGCTTTCAGCAATTAACCCTGATTAATTCTTCGGCAACAACTCACCCAAAGCACTGAACAGCCGTTCAATACTCTCCGGACGACTATTATGGCCCATTAAACCAATACGCCAAACCTTGCCCGCCAAATCACCCAAACCGCCACTAATCTCAATATTATAGTTATTCAGTAATTGGTGACGAATTTCGGCTTCTTGCACTCCATCCGGAACCCGAACCGTCGTCAGCGTCGGTAACCGCAACTCCTTGGGCACATGACAGACCAATCCCAAATCAGCCAACCCATCCCAGAGCATTTGGGCATTCTTCTGATGGCGTTCCCATCGGGACTCTAACCCTTCTTCTGCCACCAAACACAGAGCCTCATAGAGAGCATAATTCATATTAATTGGAGCGGTATGGTGATAGGTACGTTCCTTACCCCAATACTTGCTCACCAAGGAAACATCCAAATACCAATTGGCCACTTTAGTGTGCCGATTATGGATCTTATCCAACGCCCGTTGATTCATGGTCAGGGGAGATGCTCCAGGAGGGCAACTTAAACCTTTTTGGCTACAGCTATAGGCTAAATCAATTTTCCAATCGTCAATAAATAAGGGGAAACAACCCAAGCTAGTCACTGTATCTACAACCAGCAAACAGCCAAACTCACGGCACAAATCTCCAACACCTTCCAAGGGTTGACGAACACCTGTTGAAGTTTCTGCATGGACAATACCCAAAATTGCAGGACGGTGAGTAGCAAGAGCAGACCGCAATTCTTCGAGCGAAAATGCTTCTCCCCAAGGCTTGTCAATTTGCCGTACATCCGCTCCATACCGGCCAGCCATATCCACCATACGCCGACCAAAATAGCCCTTAACAGCGACCAAAACCACATCATTGGGTTCTATCGTATTGGCAAACGTCGTTTCCATGGCCGCGCTACCAGTTCCACTGACGGGAATCGTTAAGCTATTATCCGTCTGAAAGGTATAGCGCAATAACTCTTGGATCTCCCCCATCAACTTGAGGAAAGAAGGATCTAAGTGACCGACTTGGGGACGACTCATGGCCTCAATCACCCTTGGGTCAGCATTGGACGGCCCCGCACCCAATAGCAGACGGGGAGGCATCTCTAAACGAGGCGAAGAGAGTTTATGGGAATTATTAATTGCGAGGACAGCGGTCATGGAACTTGTGTGTACTAACTATACGTTGATTGAGCCTAAGAAATCCATCATACCGAACCGCTGTCTTTTATGATATTGCGTGTTGTTAAGTTAGGTTATCTTGCCCCCATGCTCTAAAATCAAGCCAATTTACCGCATTTAGTAGATATATCGATTAGACTCTTAAGTAAATCTAAAGGTTGGTCATTTTTGTCCCTCACTATGCAGGCCGCTCCCGAACAGCCCCTCAAACCCGATCCCCCTCTTCAACTGCTCTTATTTGTTGATAAGCGTCCCTATGCAGGAGAGCAAATTCGACAAATTCGTTGTCATATTCGCAATCTTGCTCAAGATCTAGATTTTGAGCTAATGGTGGTAGATGTGAGCGAACAACCTCAACTGGCGGAAAACTTTAAGGTGGTGGCGACTCCGGCCTTAATTAAAATTCATCCCCAACCGAAGCAAACCTTAGCCGGGGGCAATTTGATTAATCTGATTGATAATTGGTGGCCGCGCTGGGTACAGTCGGTTGAAGAATATGTAGAGCAGAAAGAATTGCTCCATTCAGATTCTTGCAAGCTGAGTTCTTCCATTGCCCATTCTGCTGAACTGATTCGCTTATCGGATGAAATTTTTCGCCTGCGTCAAGAGACGGTGGAGCTAAAGGAGCAATTACAGTTTAAAGACCGGATTATCGCTATGTTAGCCCACGATCTGCGCAATCCTTTAACAGCGGCTGCTTTAGCTGTTGAAACCTTGGAAATTGGCTATCGTGCAGACGATGGCCGCGCTTCCCGGTTTACGGCCACGTTAACGACTCAATTGCTGAAACATGCTCGTACCCAAATTAAAGCAATTGACCGGATGATTACGGATATTCTGCAAGTGGCTAAAGGCAGTAATACGCAAATCCAGGTTCACCCAGAAAAAATAGACCTGAAACCTTTGTTTATGAGAGTTTTAAAGAATTTTGATGAGCGATTGCAGTACAAGTCCCTGAATCTAGAAACGGATGTGCCTCAAGATTTACCTTTGGTCTATGCGGATTCGGAGCGGATTCACCAAGTGATGACTAATTTATTGGATAATGCAATTAAATATACACCACCCAAGGGTTCAATCAAACTCTCTATTCTGCACCGCACGACTCAAAAAATTCAGGTGAGTCTTTGTGATACGGGGCCGGGAATTCCGCCTGAAAAACAGGAAAAGATTTTTGAAGATCGGTTTCGCTTAGAGCGCGATCGCACTAAAGAAGGCTATGGTATTGGTCTGTCCCTCTGTCAGCGCATTATTCTCGCCCATTACGGGCAAATTTGGGTCGAATCTCTGGACAATCAGGGCAGTTGCTTTCACTTTACTCTACCGGTCTACCGTCCTTGAGCCTAACTGTGAAAAAAATTTGCTCTAGGGATTGACTTCTACCAAAATCTTGTGCTACCTTAATTAAGGTTTGGTTCCATTACCACGGGTCGCTAACTCAACGGTAGAGTACTCGGCTTTTAACCGATTAGTTCCGGGTTCGAATCCCGGGCGACCCATAAATTTCTGAAGTAGGGTTGGAAGGTTTTTGGACCCTACAGTTTTTTAAATAAAGCATTATAGCAGCGAAAAGGAGAGTTAGGACATTTTCTATTGCCTATTGCCTCAAACCCTAACCTAACTGTCGTAACTAACTCTTTCTCTGCTATGAATACGCTCTAAAGGATTCAATTCAATCAATCCATGCAGCACCCAAATGACCCAAAATGAACCCGTCAGACCATAGGTGAGAATACAAACCGATCCCAATGTGCCACTCAAGAGTAAGACAACCGGCACAAGTTTTAAGGGAATTTTAGAGCCGAAACAAACCGTAATCACCTTATAGAACAGATAAATAATTAAACTGACTAAGGCTAATAACCACCATTCTTGTTTTGAAATCCAGTCGGTGGGATGGGGAACTAATAACACGCGGAAAATGAATTCTTCTAGGGCTACTGGAATGATTAAAAGGGTCAATCCTCTCCAGAAGCTTGGTACAGAATTGCCCCGAACTAGGGAAGATGACCAAACCTGATGCCAGGATTGCTGAAAAGACTCTCCATTGACCCATTGCCAAAAACTATAACTCCAGGCTAAAACTAGGGCGATCAATGCATATAAACCTAACATTAAAATTAAGATACTCCAATCTCGCCATTCTGGCCGCCCTAACGAGAGCAAAATCCGACCTGCAAGGGTGGAAAGAATGGGGAATTGACCTAAAATCCCGGTAGGGGCAATGGGTTCTATGCTACTATCCCATCCCCCCACTTGATTGGTGCGTAAAAACCAAAGCTGCCCTCCTTGGTCGAGAAAAATTTTGGCCATTCGGTCATAAGCAGGGCGTGGAAGTAAGGTTTGCCAACTTAACAGAGCATTTAATAAATCTTGATCGGTCACAAATCCATTGCGAGCGTTTATTCCAGATAAAAACTGGGCATTTTGTTTCCAATCTTCCCGAACAACTCCTTGAGGAGCAAGGGTCTGGGCTATGTTTTCTCCTAATTCAACTAATTGGGATAAACGTTGGGTTTGGGGGTCATTGGGATGAGCGCGTAACCAAGTGACAATTTTGGGATTGTTGAGGATTTGTTGTTTAATTTGTTCGATGGTAATGTAGAGGGCTTGACTGGAATCTTGGACACAGGAGGTTGCTGGAGTGACTTCTGCTACTCCAGTTCCATCCCCTGTGCGATACCGGGCCATCATGACTTGGAGTTGTATCCAAAATTCGCGGATGGGTGAGATGATTTCACCGTCAAAATTATAGTCCTGGGTTAAGGCATCAAGTTTAATTACTACATCGGAAACGGGGCGAGTTCCTAACCATCCGCGTTGCAGATTTCCCATGTAGTTTGTCCAATTATGGTTTCCGGAAATAATACCATTTGGATTATGGGCGTAAACTTGCTGATAGAGAATGTCAAATTGTAGTTCTTGAGTGAAGGGGTCACGGACAATTTGGGCAATTCCGTAAGCAAAATGACCGGTTACGGTTCCGGCACTAATGGGTTCTCCGTTTTCGCCTCCAATGCCGCCAAAGAGATGCATAACGATCGCATACTCTCCTTCGTTCCAGTATTGCACGGCTTGTTCTGGACGGGTAGCTGTGGGAGAGAGGAGGAGACTTTGGGTTGTTCCTTTGCGCTCTTCGGTGTCTTTCCAGTTGTAGTGTTGAATATAGTCGAGACCGGTTTGGCTGCCCAACAAGATATGATCGGGGTAGAGTTCAAAGAGCGATCGCGGCCTAATCCCTTGTACGATTAATTGTCCCTGTTCGTCCCTAGATCCGTAAATATACCATCCCCGATCCCCCGCAGGAGACTTCTCGATGCCTTCAGGAGTGGATAACCAGCGGCCATTATTATCTAGAGGCTGTTGGGGAATACGGACTGTTCCTTCTGGGCCGTTAAATTCTCCAGTTTCTGAATTGTAGTGTTGAACTCTATACCACTGCGTCCGACAAGGTTTATTCTCTGCACAGGTTGAGGGAAGGGGTTCTAGAATTTTTACTAACCCGTAAAAGCGTCCCGTGACTTGGATGGGTTCTAGAGCTGTTTGTAAAATTGCCGAGTTGGGACTGTTGGGAATGAACTTAACTTCATTTAAACGGACAATTAGATCGTCTTGGGGACGTGCTCCAGCAAGGGACTGGAGGGGCCCAACTTGGGTGCGACCCTGAAGACGGGTGGGGATAACATTGCCTTGATTATAGTTTTCTAGGGCGCGATCGCTCAAGTTAACATCTGTAGTCACGATGTTGACATACTCAGCAATCCGGGGAGTATCCTGCCATTCTAAGCGCACGGTTTTTCCTTGCCAAGCCTTAGCTTGTGGTGGCGTATGATACAGCTCTATCCAAGCCCAATCCGCAATAGACGAATCGGGAATAACGGTTTCCAATTCTTCAGTAGAGGGTAAAATCAACCGCCCTAACCATTCTCCTGTGCTGCGATAGTAGGGAGCAGTAATGGGTTGCACTGTAGGATAGAGCCCAACCTGATTAAACGGTGCTTCGAGACTGAGGGAATAACTGGAGCGTTGCGTTGTTTGAGAGGAGGCAGTAAGAGCAACTAGAGCCACTGCTATTATACTCAAAAGTGCCCGACCCATCCATCGTCTTATGTGTGTTGTTTTGCGCTGACCCATTGGCGATCGCCTACCTTTCCACATCGTTGTCCCTTATCATAGGCAATATAGGAGTTCTAAAACCAGAGCGTTTATGAGTGAAGTATCTCCATCCATAGAACTATATATGGGCGATCAAGGCCAGTTAGTCATTCCTGCACCCTTGCAACAAAAGTTAGGAGTTGAGAGTGGCGATCGCTTGCTTGTTCGTATGGAAGGGGGAAAGTTGGTACTCGAAAAACCAGAAGCGATCAAGCAACGGTTGAAAGCTCGATTTGCCAATGTCCCCCAAAATCGTAGCTTAGTTGATGAGTTGTTAGCAGAGCGGCGTAATGAAACACAAAAGGACGTAATTGAATGACGGTGGTAGTTTTAGATGCTTCAGCTTTATTAGCTTATCTGAAAGGAGAGCCAGGAGAGGATATTGTTGATCGGGTATTAGCAGAATCGGTTATATCCACTGTAAATTGGGCTGAAGTAGTACAAAAGTCGATTGCCGCAGGTGCAGATATAGAGGGGATGCTGTCTGATTTACAGGCTTTAGGATTGAGGATAGAACCGTTTACGGTAGAAGACGCTGACAGAGCAGCAAGATTATGGCAACAAACCAGACAAGTGGGATTATCTCTAGGAGATCGAGCCTGTTTAAGTTTAGGATGGCGTTTGGGAGTTCCTATTTTCACGAGCGATCGCGCTTGGGCTAATCTCAATCTTCCTCTGGATGTGCGAGTCATTCGTTGATATTTGCGCTATTACCATAACATCATGCCACATGTCCCGCCGAGAAAGCTCATCGTTTGGCTAGAAGATAGAACTGCACCATCTTTAACGCCAATTCCAAGCTTGTCGGTCTACTCCTACCAATTATCTCAATTCCAATTCACCTCAATGATTCATTCGCTGGCTTTTTGGATATTCTTGTTGAGTGTATTAATCACTTCCCCTTTACTGATTCGCACCAGTTGATAGACCCCTTGTTGGCCTAAAATTTCATACTGTTGGGGTTCAAATTCCATGCTGGTGAAGTTTTTTAGTTCTCCTAAAATGAGCAAAGTTTCAGGAGTTTCTGGATCTTGGATCAGGTTGCCGAGGGTAACAAGAGATTGTTGAGAATGATGGCCGTAGATGACGGTGTTTTCAGTATAGAAGGTAAGGCTAGGTTTCCAAAAACCGATCATCACCAGGGGTTCGCTCGGTTGTTGGGTTTGGGTGACCGTTTGGGCGAGTTCGCGCAGAGGCAGTTGTCGCTGTTGATCCATGATCTCGGTCATGGGGGTAACGATAAAGATCATAAAGGCTGCAAAAGCGATCGCATTAACCGTCCATAATCCGCGCCACCATTTGCCCAGTAGAACAATAAATAAGACGATCGCCAGAATCGTATAATGCCATGTAAATTGTAAGAGAAAACCCAATTCCTGTAAGATTGTCCCCAAGTTAGGCATGGCGGGGTCGTTGCCTAAGGCAGGAGCAGCGAAAGGGGCAAGGGTTGCTAGGGCTAAACAGAGGATAATATTGGCAATACCGCTCCAGAAAAGTCCAAGGTTGAAGCGTTTCGAGTTGCCAGCTTCCGGTGCGCTCCAAACCAGAGCAACGAGAATACCGCAGGCTGGCATCAGAGGGAGGACGTAGCTGGGCAGTTTGGTAACGGCAATGGTGAAGAAGCCAAAAATGCAGATAAACCAGAAGAAGGCAAAGATGCGTAAATGCTGGCTGCGGGGTTGCCGCAACCAGGCGCGACGCTGCCAAAAGCGGGTTTTGAAGAGGGCGACGGGAAGATAAACGGACCAGGGGAAAAAGCCGACGAAAATGGTGGGAATGTAGAAATAAAACGGTGCGGAGTGGTTATTAACGACGCTGGTAAAGCGCTCGATGTTGTGATAACCAAAAAAGGAGTTGATATAGTCCCAACCATTCGCCCAAGTGACGAGGATATACCAGGGCAGAGTGAAGGCAAAAAACAGAAGAACGCCCCCTTTCAGGTTCATTTCCCCTAAGACCAGCTTCAGGTTGCCCATGTAGGCTAAAAAGCAGACAATGATTAAGCTGGGCAGGACTATACCCACGGGGCCTTTCGTGAGGACAGCGAGGGCACAGAAGGCATAAAAGGCTTGATACCAGCGTTGTTTAGCTTGCCGTTCTGGAGTCGCGTAGGCAAAGAAGAAGGTCAAGAGGGCAGAACCAATGCCGGCACTCAGGAGCATGTCCGAGACTCCCATCCTCGCCCAGGCAATGGTTTGCACATTCATCACGATCGCCGTTCCACCAATGCAACCGGCGATCGCAAAGGGTTGGGTTTGTCCTGAGGAGCCTCCAAAGCGGCGCAGGGTATAAAATCCAAACCAGCCCAGGAATATCGCAGCTAGAGCCGAAGGTAGGCGCACTGCCCAAGAGTTCACGCCAATCGCCTGATAACAGAGGGCGATCGCCCAATAGATCAGGGGCGGCTTATCAAACCGAGTTTCGCTATTAAAATAGGGGGTAATCCAATCTCCCGTCACCGTCATTTGCCGGGCTGCTTCGGCAAACAGAGGTTCAGTTTCATCCACCAAGCCGATCTCGCCCAAGTTCCAAATCGTGGCAATGATGCCCATAGTCATGAGCCAGACTAAGCAGATCGTTGAGGCGATCGCCAGTTGAGGGGGTTTTGCTTTCTTCGTGGGTAACGACTCACCCATAACGGCTGCTCCCAAGTCCGTAAGTTATGCGATCTGACATTATACAACTCCCCCCAAGCATCTTTATTCACTCAATTTTTCCGGAATCTCAATCATAAACACAGTTCCTTTCCCCAATTCTGATTCACAAGACAATTGACCACCATGTTGATCCACAATAATGGAATAACTGGTGGATAAACCCAAACCCGTCCCCGATCCGACCTCTTTAGTTGTAAAAAATGGATCGAATATTCGCTTCATGTTCTCCGGAGCAATCCCCAGCCCATTATCAGCAATCCGAATTCGGATTTTACCCTGAGCTAAACCTTGAGTTTCAATTGTAATTCGGGGAACTTCACCATAACCTTCTAACGCATCAAGAGCATTATTAAGTAAATTTAGGAAGACTTGGTTTAACAAACCGGGATAACACTCAACAAAAGGCAATTTAGCGTATTTTTTAATCACCTGAATTCCATTCAATCTATTTTCAACCATAACCAACGTGCTATCCAGCCCTTCATGGATATCAACCTGTTTTTGGTTTGACTGATCCAAGTGAGAAAAATCCTTCAAAGACTTGACAATATTACCAATTCGATTAATTCCATACTTCATGGACTTAATCACATCTGGGAAATCTTTTTTCATGAAATCCAGATCGATCTCCTCCGATCGCTGTAAGATTTCTGGAGTGGAATTCCGACAGTTATCCTGATATAAACCAATCAAATCCATCAAGTCATCCACATATTCTTGAGTGCAATTGAGATTCCCCATAATAAAATTAGCTGGATTGTTAATTTCATGAGCAATCCCAGCAACGAACTTTCCTAAGCTCGACATCTTTTCGGTTTGAATCAGTTGAGCCTGTGTTTGCCTCAATTCTTGCAGTGTATCTTCTAATTCTTCTGCTTTTTTTCTATATTCATCAGATAAGACGCGCAGGGTTTCGAGTTGGCATAACTGAATTTGAGTTCTAATCCTAGCCAAAAGTTCTTTTTGGTGTATGGGCTTAGTTAAATAATCATTTGCCCCAGCTTCCAAACCGGTAACAACATCCGTGATTTGATTTTTAGCTGTTAGCAGCAAAATAGGCAACTCATCCAAACCATAGGTTTCCCTCAGTTTTTCACAAACTTCATATCCGGTCATCCGAGGCATCATCACATCCAGTAACATCAAATCAGGTTTATTCTCTGAGTTGATCAGATCGAGAGCTTGTTGTCCATTATTTGCTTGAATCACGCGATAACTATACGGGCTAAGATAATTCACCAGAACCTGCAAATTTACCGGTTCATCATCCACCACTAAAATCGTCCAGTTATTTCCCCGAGCTGAAAGTTCTAAGTCCGGTTGATCTCGATCGGTGGCTAAGGATATCTTTGGATTGACTACAGCTAAAGAGCTGACTGCCTGTATCTGAGATCGCTCGGAACTCTCTTGTTGTGCAGAAATCGGCAAAGTAAACTTAAATTGAGAGCCTACCCCCACTTCTGATTGAACCCTAATCTCACCTCCATGTAACTCTACTAATTTCTTAGTAATAGCTAGTCCTAAACCTGTACCGCTATATTGTCTATCGGTTGAGCTATCTGCTTGCTCAAAAGATTCAAAAATTCGGTCTAATTTATCTGCTGGAATACCGATACCCGTATCACTAACCGTTACCACGACCTGGGCGCGATCGATGGAATTTTGATCGACTTCTGCTGAGACTTTAATTTCACCTGTATCCGTAAACTTGATCGCATTACCAATCAGATTATGCATGATTTGTTGCAATCGATTTTCATCCGCATCTACCAGAGGAAGATCCCAAGAAATTTCATTAATTAGCTTTATATCTTTGTGAATAATTAAGGTTTGACTAATAGCAAGTATGACTTCAGTGATTACACCCAAAGTCACGGGCTTAACTTGTAACTTTATCTCTTTGTACCTGAGCTTTGAAAAATCCAAAATATCATTAATCAAGTTCGCCAGTCGTCTGCCACTCGCTACAATTAAAGATAAATTTTCATGGGTTGTTGTGGACAGGGAATTATTGGGATTCCCCATTAAAGATTCCGCAATTCCAATAATTCCATTGAGAGGAGTTCGCAATTCATGAGACGTATTAGCTAAGAAATCATTTTTAATTTGGTCAAGTCGATGTAATTCTTTATTTTTAATCTCTAACTCTTGAATAAAACGCTTCCGTTCTAATTCTGCTTGTTTTCGATCTTGAATATCCTGGAATGCTGTAATTGCATAAATTATCTGTCCTTGTTCATCAAAAATCGGGGTAGCCCAAACCTCAAGGGGTATCACTCGAGCGCTCTTATGTAGTTCTAGATTATCGATATAAACAGTTTCTCCTTGCAAAGCTAACATAGCTGGCAATTGTTCTCTTGGACAGGGGTGATCCGTTCCTGCCAGATAAATGCTATATTCTTTATAAGGTTCTATCGTCTCTGGACTCAATCCCTCATCTTGATTTAGAATTTGTTTTCCTCGGCGATTAAAATAAGAGATCTGACCACTCACTTCATGGAGTGCAATCCCTACTGGAACCGCTTCTAAAATTTGTTTCACCCGCTTTTCAGAAGCTTCTAAATTGGCATAAGATTCTTTCAATTGAGCGGCCATATTATTGAACGCTCGTCCCAAAACTCCCAATTCATCTTTCCGGTCAATGTTAACGGGTTTATTAAATTTCCCTTCTGACAAAGATTGGGCTGCCTCTTTGAGAGATAAAATGGGTTCAGTTACCCAACGAGCAGTAATTAAACCAGTCAGTATACTAGCTACTAGAGCCAAAATACTAAGTCCCAACGTATAGAGATTATTTTTCTTGATTTGTTCTATAAAATCTGCTTCTGGGATGGTAACTACAATCAGCCAATCTAAACCTTGCTCATCCTGAAGACGACTGACCTTCACAAAGTGCCGTTCATTCTCAAACTGGAATTCCAGTTGTTGGGACATATTAATGGTATTTGTTGTCAGATATTCTTCCAAGTATGCAGCAGTTGCTTGAACCAATGCATTCTGACTTTCAGTTCCCGAAATTCTAGTTTGCTCTCCATCAACTAACTTAAAGGGTTTTTCGGTTGTAGAGCTGGACACTAACATACCATCAGCTTCAATGATGAATGTTTCTCCCGTTTTACCCACTTCTAATTCTTGGAGGAAATCGTTGACTTGTCTGAGGACCGTGTTAACCGATAAAACTCCTAACAATTGGTTCTGCTGATCGTAGATGGGAACACTATTGGCAATGACCAACTCTGCATCATGTTTGGTAATGTAAATTTGACTCCAAATGGATTGTCCTGCGGCTACGGCATCTTGGTACCAAGGTCTGGCTCGAGGGTCGTAACCTAGGTTGTTGAGACCTTCTAGTTCAAGTTGATTGGTATCGGGATTGAGAATATAGCGTTTAACATGAGGATCGATCGCTGGATCTAAGATATCTATTTTAACTAAACCATCTTTATCTAAAATGGCTCCAGCATAGCGTCCTCCCAATTCTATTCCCATGCAAATATTACTGGCTGTGCTTACCCATTTATGTTCTTGCCAAAAAAAACGAGCCATCGATTCTACATCATCTAAGCTCAATTTTCCCAGTTTTATTGCATCTTCATTTATTGTATTGATTAGAATAGGAGTCTCTCTATAATGCTCTAAATGCTGTTCAATTCGATTTGTAATTTCACTTTGTAACTGTGTGGCAAGATTGTTGACTGCTTTCTGACCATTGCGATAGGAAAGATAACCTATTAGACCAACAGTAGTACAAAGTTGAATCACAAAAGGAAGCACTAAAACCGTCTGTAGTGGAATTTGGGCTAGGTTTTTACTCACAAATTTCGGTAAAGCCTTCATGGTGGTTAATGAATCGATTAACGCTTTGATGTGCCTTCTATCTTATTCAATTTTTTAGGTTTAGCAAGAGTTGCCGTGTAAAACTTTGTAAAATCGTTTTCATGAATTATGGGGGATGATATCCGTGAATTTCCCCGTAAAATTAGGGTGCATTATTTGTGAAAATAACGCACCCTAGCCCATTAGGAAGGACTGGTTTCGAGCATGAGTTTGGAGCGTTTCAGAGGTTCAGGGATGGCGATGGGATAATTGCCAGTGAAACAAGCAGAACAGAAGTTACTTTGATGATCTCCTGTGGCGTGATGCATGGCCTCCCAACTCAGGTAAGCTAAAGAATCTACACTAATTTGTTGGCAAATGTCATCTACAGATTTAGTTGCGGCAATGAGTTGATCTTGATTGTCGGTGTCAATGCCATAGAAACAGGGATGAGTGACGGGAGGGGAGGAAATTCGCATATGAACTTCTGTCGCTCCTGCATCACGGATAGCTTTGACCAGTTTCTTACTGGTAGTTCCCCGCACAATAGAGTCGTCGACTAAAATAATCCGTTTTCCAGAGAGGACATCTTTGAGGGGGTTAAGTTTCATGCGAATCCCAGATTCGCGCATCGCTTGGGTGGGTTGAATAAATGTCCGACCTACATACCGGTTTTTAATTAACCCTTCGGCAAAGGGAATACCGGAAACTTCCGAAAATCCGATCGCCGCTGGAATTCCTGAATCGGGTACACCAATTACTAAATCGGCATCTGTAAAGGACTCTTTGGCTAAATAATGACCCAACCGTTTGCGATAGGTATAGATGGTCTCTTCCTCGACTACACTATCGGGACGAGAGAAGTAAATCATCTCGAAGATACAGAGTTTGGGTTGGGGTTTTTGGGCCCAATGGAAGGAGGCTAACCCTTCTTCGGTGATCCAAACCAGTTCACCCGGTTCGACATCCCGCAAATATTCCGCGCCAATAATATCTAGGGCACAAGTTTCTGAGGCCAATACATACCGACAGGGATTTTGTCCCAATGTGCCAATCACCAGGGGCCGGATGCCATGGGGGTCGCGGACTCCCATAATGCCGTCTGGCGCGCCAATGACTAAACTATAGGCTCCTTGGCAATAGTTAAACGCCGAGATCGCCCCATCTAACCAATCTTTACCTCGATCTACTTCTGTGGCTATGGCCAAGGCAATCATTTCTGAGTCTGTTGTGGTCACAAACGTATAATCGTCTTGGGAGAGTTTTTCCCGCAGTTCCATTACATTGACAATATTGCCATTGTGTGCCAAAGCTAGAGACCCTAGCCGAGTCTCGACGATCGCCGGTTGGGCATTAGCCGCCCGTGAGGAGCCAGTTGTGGAATAGCGGACATGACCTACCGCGCTTTCCCCCACTAAACGATTGAGGATTGATTCATTAAAGACTTGGGAGACTAAACCCATATCTTTATGGTGATTCACTTGTCTATTGCTAAAGGTAGCAATGCCTGCGGATTCTTGTCCCCGATGTTGGAGGGCATAAAGACCAAAATAGGTGAGTTTGGCCACCTCTTCTGAGGGGGCGTATACGCCAAACACACCACAAGCTTCCTGGGGTTTATCAGCATGATTGGGATTCAAAACATCAAGCTCCATAGGTTCGATGGGGGTAGTATGCGGTATCACGTTGTTAGTTTTGTTTGTCTGAATTTAGGGTAGCTTAGATTGAAAAGGCAAGAGGGAATGGGGAAAGGCAATAGGCAATAGGCAACAGGGAATAAGTGCTTGCTTTGACACAATATGTAGGGGCGAAAAATTTTTCGCCCCTACATCAGGATTTAACCCTGGCCTAGCTAATTTTATTTTAAGGTTTTCTTAACAAATTGCCATAAAGCATTTAATCTGATTTCCTGATGGAAGAGATTGGACGATGAGGGGGTGCACAGACTCCCTATTTCCTATTCCCTCAAACGTGCAGACGACGGGGGATAGCTTGTTGGTGGCGATCGCCCATTTCGGAGACCGTAGCCGTTAAAATGCTCTTAATCTCTAGGCTCTCTGCTTGCACTGTTCCCAGACTTTGCCATTGATGGGGCAGTTCTTCTTGAAGATAGGCTTCCCAAGTCTCCATATACTCTGGCGCAACGGATACCACAATTCGAGCTAATCCTTCCCCAAACCAACTCAGATCCAGGCGTTGCTCACCTGAGTGAAATTCAATCTGCGCTCCTAAGCCTCCCGCAATACACGATTCTGCCAGGGCAACCGCTAACCCCCCTTCGGCGCAATCATGGGCTGAGTTTACCCATCCCTGACGAATGCCATGGCGACAGGCAGCTTGGACTCGGCGTTCTAAGTCAAAATCCACGGTTGGCGGTTGTCCAGCGACAGTGTTGTGCAAACTAGCGAGATATTCGGAGCCGCCCAAGGTCGGATTGACACCTGAACCTAATAAGTAGATGTGATCGCCGTCTTGTTGCCATCCTTGACCGCAAATTCTTGATAAATCAGGCACTAACCCCACCATTCCCACTACAGGTGTGGGATAAATCGGTTGCGGATTTCCGTCGCTATCGAGAGTCTCGTTATACAGAGAAACATTCCCCCCAGTCACCGGAGTCGAGAATTCCCCACAGGCTTCCGAGAGTCCTCGACAGGCTTCAGCCAGTTGCCAATAACCGATGGGTTTTTCGGGAGAGCCAAAATTCAGATTATCGGTGACGGCAATCGGTTCTGCCCCCACACAGCTTAGATTTCGTGCCGCTTCTGCAACAGTCGCTTTCGCCCCTTCGTAGGGGTTCAGATAGACGTAGCGAGAGTTACAATCGACGGTAGCAGCAACACCAGACTGCACAGGGGGCAACGGTTGAGGTTCAGCGCTGTCATTCACGGGACGCAGCCGAACAATCGAGGCATCTGCACCTCCCGGAAAAACCACCGTGTTATTCTGTACCTGATGGTCATATTGGCGATAGACCCATTGCTTAGAGGCGATCGTGGGGGTATCCAAAAGGTCTAAGAGGCAATCTTTCCAGGATTTGAACTCGCCCCCAATTTCAATCCCTTCCGCTCCACACTCAGGCAGTTCAGCCTCCGTCCATTGCCAAGCTGTTCGGGCATATTCTGGTGGCTCGGCCATCAATTCTCGATGGTAAATGGGTGTATTATCTGACAAAGCAGTCGCCGTAATTTCAGCAGCCGTTTGCCCTTGAAACAGAATCCGCACAATGGGTTCATCAATCACTTCGCCAGCAACCACCGCTTGCAGTCCCCAACGGTGGAAAATATCGATCAACTCCTGTTCCCGACCCTTGTATGCCACAAATAACATGCGCTCTTGGGATTCGGACAGCAGATACTCGTAGGGAACCATACCCGTTTCGCGCACGGGAATTTTGTCAAGATCTAGCTCAATTCCAACACCGCCTTTCGCCGCCATTTCTGAGGTGGAACAGGTAATTCCGGCGGCTCCCATATCCTGAGCGGCAACCACTGCACCGGTTTTGAAGGCTTCCAGACAGGCTTCAATTAGGGATTTTTCTAGGAATGGATCGCCCACTTGTACTGCGGGGCGATCGTCCATGGAGCTTTCACTGAGTTCAGCACTGGCAAAACTTGCCCCTCCCATGCCATCGCGCCCCGTGGTGGAACCCACGTAGAGAACTGGGTTCCCCGTACCAGAAGCTCCTGATTTAACAATTTCTGGGGTTTCCATCAAGCCCAGCGCCATGACATTCACCAAGGGATTCCCGGTATAAGCAGGGTCAAAATAGACTTCACCGCCGACAGTCGGCACGCCCACGCTGTTCCCATAATGGGCAATACCATCGACAACACCCGTAAAAATACGGCGATTTCGGGTATCTTCTAGGGAACCAAACCGCAGGGAGTTGAGGACAGCAATGGGGCGAGCGCCCATGGTAAAGATGTCGCGGAGGATACCCCCAACTCCAGTGGCTGCCCCTTGAAAAGGTTCGATCGCCGAGGGATGATTATGGGACTCAATTTTAAACGCTAATCGCAGTCCATCACCGAGATCGACGACTCCAGCGTTTTCTCCAGGACCGACGAGGATGCGATCGCCTTTTGTCGGAAACTGACTCAGCAGCGGCCGAGAATTTTTGTAGCAACAATGCTCCGACCACATCACCCCAAACATCCCCAATTCCGCCTTGTTGGGGTGTCTACCGAGGCGTTGGACAATTTCCTCATATTCCGAGGGTTTCAGCCCCTCAGAGGCAATATCTTGGGGGGAAAACGGACAGTCAGAAGGTGCAGCCATGATCGTTCGCAGCAGAGAGTGCGTCTCTGATTTTAGGGCAAAAGTGAGAAATCCTATCACTAGAGTTTGTGAAGGTTCGTTTGAATCAATATAATTAAGGATGAACAATAATTGTTATCAAAACTTGATTATGGATGAGAATGAGCATTATGCGTACTTCACGATTACAGGATCGTTTAACCCAGATGAAATAACCAGGCGTGTAGGTGTTGAACCCACGCGCTGCTGGTCTAAGGGAGATCCCCATCCTACAACTCATTTTGAGTGTAAGTGCAGTCGTTGGTCACTATTTTCTAGGTTAGACTCTAAAGAAGAATTAGAGGCTCATGTTTGTGATGTATTTATACAATTAGAGCAAAATTCTGAAGCGTTTCAAAACCTCTCCCAAGAATTCGGGGCTTGTATGCAACTAGTTGGTTATTTTAAGACCATATATCCTGGTCTTCACTTTGAAAGAGATATGATTGAAAAACTGGCAAAGTATTCACTAGAAGTAGATTTTGATTTTTATTACCTTTACTCAGATCGAAGAGAAGATACCTAGTTGGCAGAAGCGTTATTTTTTTTTAGATGATACCTCATATTTTATCCAGTAAAACTATTGATATAAGATCGGACCTGCAATCAACAGTGATAACTTATTGGTATTTTTAAATAACAGAAGCACTTCAAGTTACCAAACGATCGCCGTTCGAGATGCTTTTAGGGCAAAACAAGAAACCCAAGAGTGCGATCGCCAATTCGCCGAACAAGTTTTTTCACAGGTGACCGATCTTTTTCACTCATTTGAAGGTTGCGGCCAAATATAAATCAATCCTGAAATCCAGGTTAAGGTGACAGCACTCCAAAAGAGGATTAAGATGGGCAGAGTCCAAGAAACTGGAGTTGGGGCAATTAAGAAAGCAATAGCAGCAATTTGCACTACCGTTTTCAGCTTGCCCCAGATATTCGCACCAGACACAGTGGTTTGATTGACTCGCCATCCGGCGATCGCCAATTCCCGCGCTAAAATTAGAAATACTCCCCAAGCTGGGACTTCCCCCAACTCCACCAAGGACAACAACGGCGCTAACACCAACAACTTATCCACCAAAGGGTCTAAAAACTTACCCATCTCACTGATTTGATTTAAGCGCCTGGCCAAATAGCCATCTAACCAGTCCGTTCCCGCAGCCACCAAAAACACCGCCAAACAAAACCAGCGATACTCTACTGTCGGTTCGAGCAACCCATAGAGCAGAAACGGAACCCCCAGCAAGCGAGAAAACGTAATCCAATTCGGAAGAGTCATATCAATTAAAAATTTAAAACTGTAAAATTAAAAATGGTACTTGACTATCAACGCTAAAACCTTATGACCCACCGTCGTTATCACATTACTACCTTTGGATGCCAAATGAACAAAGCCGACTCGGAGCGGATGGCTGGCATTCTAGACGATATCGGCTTTGAATCCGTGGAAGACCCTTATCAAGCAGATTTAATTCTCTACAATACCTGTACCATTCGTGATAACGCCGAGCAAAAAGTCTATTCGTATCTAGGAAGACAAGCCAAACGCAAACAGGAAAACCCAAATTTAACCTTGATTGTGGCTGGATGTGTGGCCCAGCAGGAAGGGGAAGCACTCTTGCGTCGGGTTCCGGAACTCGATTTGGTCATGGGACCCCAACATGCGAACCGCTTGGGGGATTTGTTGGAGCAAGTCCTAGAAGGGAACCAAGTGGTGGCGACGGAACCGGTTCACATTATGGAAGATATCACTAAACCCCGGCGTGATAGTAAGATTACGGCTTGGGTGAATGTGATTTATGGCTGTAATGAGCGCTGTTCCTATTGTGTGGTTCCGGGAGTGAGAGGAGTGGAACAATCTCGGACTCCCCAGGCTATTCGGGAAGAAATGGAACAGTTGGGCCAACAGGGATATCAGGAAGTGACTCTATTGGGTCAGAATATTGACGCTTATGGTCGCGATTTGCCCGGAATCACCCCTGAAGGCCGACGGGAGAATACATTTACCGATTTGCTCTATTTTGTCCATGATGTGGCAAGAATTGAGCGTCTTCGGTTTGCTACCAGTCACCCCCGCTATTTTACGGAGCGGTTAATTCGTGCTTGTGCAGAATTGCCGAAGGTCTGTAAGCATTTTCACATTCCCTTTCAGTCTGGGGATAATGATGTTCTCAAGGCAATGCGGCGTGGGTATACCCATCAGCGCTATCGACGGATTATTGACAAGATTCGCGACTATATGCCAGATGCGTCGATTAGTGCGGATGCCATTGTGGGATTTCCAGGAGAAACAGAGGAGCAATTTGAGCATACCCTAGAGTTGGTTGATGATATTGCTTTCGACCAATTAAATACAGCAGCCTATTCTCCGAGACCGGGTACGGAGGCAGCAGTATGGGAAGATCAGTTAAGCGAAGAAGTGAAGAGCGATCGCCTACAACGACTGAATCATCTAGTTGCCATTAAAGCACAGGAGCGATCGCAACGCTATCTCGGCCGCATGGAAACGGTTCTCGTCGAAGACCAAAATCCCAAGGATAAAACCCAAGTCATGGGACGCACCGATGGCAACCGTTTAACCTTCTTTCCTGGGGATATTCACCAACTCAAAGGTCAATTGGTGCAGGTGAAAATTACAGAAACTCGCGCCTTTAGTTTAACCGGAGAGCAGATGATACCGGCGGGCACTGGTCATACCATTTCTGTTTAATAATCCATCCTTGATAGGCAAGGGACTATCGAGGGATAATCTTAGGAGGGGAATAATCCATTTCCCCCCTAATCTTTTATTATGCGCCCACTGCTTCTTTGGCAGCGTACATCACTTCAATCGTAATTTGATCTAAACCGCGATCGCGGGCAAATTTCTCCGTATTCCGTTTCACCTTACCGCGCACAAAGCCCGGAACCTTGTTCAGTTCAGCTTTTGCCTCTTTTGTCCAGTTGAGATCGGAATCGGCGGAAATCCCCTTGTGAATTACTTCTTTGGTATCATGACCGCCAAAGATTTCCAGCAAGTGGTCTTCCATCCCCAGCGTAAAGGAATTGTACACCAAATCGGCAATTTGATTCGTTCCTTCATAGCCCATAAACGGTTTATAGCCAATGGGAAAATTTTGAATATGAATCGGAGCCGCAATAACGCCACAGGGAATATTTAACCGTTTACCCACATGCCGCTCCATCTGTGTGCCAAAAATAGCCGCAGGTTCCACCCGCGCGATCGCATCCCCAATCTCCCCATTATCCTCGCTGATAATCACTTCATCACAATATTCACTCACCTGTTCCCGGAACCAATCTTGGTCATATTTGCAATAGGTTCCCGCCCAAACCACATGCACGCCCATTTCCCGTGCTAAAATTTTGGTCATCGCCGCAGCATGGGTATTATCGCCAAAGACGACCACTTTTTTACCGGTTAAATTCTGACAGTCGATGGAGCGAGAAAACCAAGCCGCTTGGGAAACATACAGGGTCTGATGTTCAATAAATTCTTCATAGTCCACATCAGCCCCTTGCTCGTTCAGAATTTGCTGTATTTTACGGATACAGCGAGCCGTTTCCACGACTCCCATGGGCGTAATATCCACATAAGGCATTCCAAACTCAGATTGTAGATACTCAGCCGTCATTAACCCCACTTCCCGATAGGGGGCTAAATTAAACCAAGCGCGAGTTAGATTCTTGAGGTTATGAACCGATGCACCTTCGGGAATTACTTCATTAACTTCAATTCCCAAGTCGGCCATCAGGCGCTTTAACTCCGTACAATCATGTTGGTTATGGAACCCAAGAGTCGTTAGCCCCAGGATATTCACTGAAGGTTTCTCCGTTTTGCCTTCCGGCAGCGTTCCCTGTTTTTTGGCTTTGTTGAGGTAAAATTGGACAACCTGCTGGAGAGTGCGATCGCTCGCTTGCAACTCATTTACCCGATAATGGTTCACATCCGCCAGCATCACATCCGCTTGTGCATCTAGCGTGGCGCGCTCTACAAAGTTCTCTAAATCTTCTTGCAGAATGCTAGAGGTACAAGTGGGAGTCAGCACAATCAAGTCAGGACGCTCCTCTTTGTCCTTACGAACAATATTATTCACCACTTTTTCCTGAGAGCCTCTGGCCAACACATGGCGATCGACTACACTAGCTGTGACTGGAGTATAGTCCCGCTCTCGCTCTAACATCGATCGCATCACGTTAAAATAGTCATCGCCAAGGGGAGCGTGCATAATGGCATGGACATTCTTAAACGAACTGGCAATACGAAGGGTGCCAATATGAGCCGGGCCAGCATACATCCAGTAAGCAAGCTTCATAGGTTATCTCCGTTGGGGTAGGATTTCGACTAAGATTAAGCGTAAAACTGAAGCGGTTAGGTTTAACGCTAATGCAATAATTCTTCAAGAACAATCGTAATTCTTGAATCTTCATTAAATCAGAGAACTTCAATAAGTAATTGTCGCTATTTCTTCACAAAATTTTATCTTGTCCCCTTCTCAATAAAGTTCGTACCATTGTATCTCGAAAGATATAGCGCTTTGTGCTAGGGAATAGGGAATAGGATTGTGGTACATGGCTTTGGGGATTGAATAGCGTACTCCATAACAGCACAAAGTGCTGTATAGCAAGCCTAAACCCGCTTCAGAGTCAATCAAACGGTGTAATCAGCATTATAGGGGTCAACAGCCGTTGACCCCTACAGGTACAAGATATTAGTTTTGAATTGACTGCACTTGTTCCACACTCAAATTAAGTGCTTCAGCCACTTGTTCTGCACTCAGTCCCATCGCTAATAAACGAGAAATCGCTCCCTGTTGAGCTTGTTTAGCTTGCTCGGCGCGAGACTCCGCTTCTTGCGCACGTTCTCGCTCAGTTTGAGCAACCGATTCAGCTTCCTGGGCGCGAGACTCCGCTTCCTGAGCCCGTTCCCGCTCAGTTTGGGCAACTGATTCGGCTTGCTCGGCGCGAGAATTTGCTTGTTCAGTCCGCATCTGTTCTAGGGCACTTTGTTCCCATCCCGTCAGTAACAAATTCCCTTCACTATCCCACCATCTCAACCAGAGTTGGTGCTGATTCTGATAGTTTCCTTGCCATAAGCCCAACTCTACTCCCAATCGCTCAATCGGATAATGTCCTCTCTCATTCGGACTCATTCGCTCGTAAGAGCCACAAATAAGGTTATACACCTCTAATTCTCCCGTTTGAATCACATAAATCCCATAATAGGGAATCCGGATAATATTCTCATACACCCAAAATTTTCCCGGTCGTTTTTTCTCCTCTAAATTCTGTTGGGATAAAGCCGTTGTGTCTCTTTCCTCGTTTCCATTTCCACTCGCCAATTCCAGAGCAATAAGTGGGGCGATTAATTCCCGCCAGAGAACATAAGAACGACGATATTGTCCATCGATATCTGGAGGAACATTGGGCACATAAAACCAATCTGGCGCTTCTGCACCATCTTGGGGCGGTTGCGTTTCTCGCCAATAAATGCCACTATCTTGACCGATCGCATATTGCCCATCTGGATGTTGCTGTTCTAAAATCGGCCCAATAGAGTCAGTCAGTAGAATACTCTGGGGATGCTCCTGAAAGTTTTTCACAAATGTACCATCCTCCTCTGGCAGTTGCGTATGGTCCGGGAAAGGAGGCGGTAAGATAATTTTTCCCGTACTTTGAGTCATGAAACAATCCTCCTTTGCACTTCGGCTGGGTCGCTTCTCTTTATTCTAGGCCGTAGGCTTCTGCACAAAGCTTTAATTTTCAAAAATTGCCTAGAAAGATGTTGAATCGAAAATTTCTTTCTAACTCGCTCTGTGCATTCTCAGGTTCAACGGTTGTTGCACTCTACAAGTACAGAATTAATGATTAATCATTTCTGTATCCTGGATCAATTGGCCTTGAAAGACAAAATCGTCATGATTGTTGCTACTCAAAACCACAGTAACTTCATGATTGCCGGGGGGGAGTTCCTTTAGATAGTACCACGATCCGTAAATTCGGGTTATTTTTTCTCCATTAATGAATAAATGGGCGTGACCTACTCCGGGTTGGTGAGGTTGATTAACATGATGGGGAGCAAATTGGAAATTATCCACTTGAATTTCTAGATTCCAACCCGCTTTTGGATCTGGATGAACAATCAAATTTACCTGGGGAATGGGTTGTCCTGGAGTAATTTCGATCTGTCCATGGGAATGACCTCCTTGATGATGGTGTTCACCCTCTGATCGATGATGATGTTCACCGTCTGAACCTTGAGCGAAGGATTGAGTAATCCCAATTGTAAATATAGATAAAGCGGCGGTTAGAGATACTCCCTGAAACAGTAGATTTCGGTTCATCTGGACGATCAAAAAAACAACATAAACTTGATAGCGTTCGGATTATACCATATACAACGATTCTCTCTTTTGTGGCATACCGCTTCAAGGCTTAGACCTTAACTCCTACAAGCTCTAGGTTAGAAAAATGGGTGAATTCTCCATCACGGAGTTGGGAAATCCCCCACGATCCAGTTCGGAAAATGTCTGAGTCATTTGCCCACAGGAGGGGAAACCAGTCTACCCTAAAAGTATGGGTTAATGCCTATTCAACCCTAACCTAATTCAATTGACAGAACTCACTTGTCCTGATTCTTAAGGAATATTCAAATCATGCAATTGCCACTTATCCACCCCAAACTGGAAAAGCCGCTCCCTTGGCTGTTGGGACTGGTGGCTGTTTCGGCAGTTAGCGCAACTGGGATTGTCTATCTCAGCACTGATCGTTCTATGACTCAAGCGGAGGCGATCGCCTCCTTAACCATTCCTGCTGAAGCGGCTACGCTCACCATTCGCATTAATGCCAGTGGTGTAGTGCAACCGATTCGGCGCGTTAATGTCAGTCCCAAAGTGCAAGGGAGATTAGCCGAACTCTATGTGGAACAAGGCGATCGCGTGGAACAAGGACAACCCATCGCCCGCATGGAAAGAGCGGAACTCGAAGCCCAACTGCGACAAGCTCAAGCGAGATTAACCCGCACCCAAGCAGAACTCGATAAGGCGATCGCTGGAAACCGTTCGGAAGATATTGCTGAAGCTCAAGCCCGACTCAGACGCACCCAAGCCACGTTAGCGGAACTGCAAGCAGGGAGCCGTTCGGAAGACATTGCCGAAGCTCAAGCCTCCCTCAACCGTGCCCAAGCTCTGGTCGCTGAAGCCGAATCTCGTTTAGACTTAGCCCAAGAACGAGCGGACCGAAATCAACGCCTTGCTGATGAGGGAGCCATTTCTAGGGATGAACTGGATCAACGACTGGACGATCGCCGTCGCGCCCAAGCTTATCTAGAGCAAACCCAAGCCGGGGCGATCGAAGCCCAGCGCCGTCTGGAGCGCCTGCAAAATGGTTCTAGAGTTGAAGACATTGCTGAAGCCAAAGCCACCGTCGCCGAATCCCAAGCTGCCCTAGACCGCCTAATCAATGGTACTCGCCCTGAAGATATTGCCCAAGCCCAGGCACAACTGGCTGAAGGAAAAGCCAATCTGCAATACTATCAAGTGCAACTTGAAGATACGGAAGTTAAAGCACCGTTTTCTGGGTTAATTGTGCAGAAATATGCCGAACCGGGAGCCTTTGTTACTCCAGTCACCGCAGCATCTTCAGCGGACTCAGCGACCTCAACCTCTATTGTTGCTTTAGCTCAAGGGTTGGAAGTTTTAGCCAAAGTACCAGAAGCTGACATTAGTCAAATCTACCCCAATCAAAAAGTAGAAATTATTGCCGATGCCTATCCTGATCGCACCTTTGAAGGTCGCGTTCATCTGATTGCCCCGGAAGCTATTAAAGAACGGGATGTCACCCTATTTCAAGTGCGCGTAGAAATTGAAACGGGATTAGAGTTGCTCCAGTCGGGGATGAATGTGGATTTATCTTTTGTCGGCGATGAACTCACCAATGCCTTAGTCGTTCCCACCGTGGCTATTATTACGAATCAGGGAGAAACTGGGGTGTTAGTACCTGGGGATGGCGATCTTCCCCAATTTCAACCCGTAACTATTGGCCCCTTGTTAGGCAATCAGATCCAAATTTTAGAGGGTATTGAACCCGGTCAACCCGTGTTTGTGGAATTACCCGATGGCAAAACCCTGAATGAAATTATTAATCGAGAGATCAAGTAGAGATTATGGATATCCTAGAGAGCATCAAAATTGCGGGTAAAACCCTCCTCGGGAATAAAATGCGAAGCACCCTAACCATGCTGGGCATTATTATTGGTAACTCGTCTGTTATTGCCATGATTGGCATTGGTGAAGGAACCCAAAACTATGTCACCAACCAAGTCGGTTCTTTAGGCCCCAATGTTTTATTTGTCATACCTGGAAATCCCAATGCTCAGAGACAGAGTATTGTAGCGCCGCAAACCTTAGTCCTAGAGGATGCGGAGGCGATCGCCGAACAAGTCCCCTCAGTCGAAGCAGTTGCTCCCAGGTTAAGCGTGAGGGAAACGATTAGTTACCAAGGAAATAATGTGGCCATTTCCATTACCGGAACGACCCCAGAATTCCTTACGGTACGCAGCTTAGAGATAGCCAACGGTCGCTTTTTGAATGAATTAGATATCAAGCGTCGAGAAACGGTGGTTGCCATTGGCTCGGAGTTAGCGACCAGCTTATTTGGAAATCGCAATCCAGTTGGAGAAACCATACGCTTAAAATCGATTAGTTTTCGCATTATTGGCGTGATGCAACCCAAGGGTTCATCCTTTGGCGATAACATGGATATGGCAGCCTATATTCCCCTCTCAACCCTGACGAACCGCATTAGCGGGAATACTTCCCCCTATGGGACGCAGGTGGGTTCAATTTCTATTTCCATTGAGACCGAAGATCGCATGAATGCGGCCAAGTTCCAGATTGAAAACTTGCTCAGGTTCCGGCATAACATTACCGATGAAGATGATTTTACGGTGCGCTCCCAGAAGGAATTAATGAATATTTTAGGCAGTATTACCGGAGCTTTAACTATCCTACTGGCGGCAATTTCTGGTATCTCCTTGCTGGTGGGTGGCATTGGCATTATGAATATTATGCTGGTGTCTGTGACCGAACGAACTCAAGAAATCGGGTTAAGAAAGGCGATTGGAGCATCAGAGCAAGATATTTTAATTCAGTTTATGATCGAAGCTATTATTTTATCGGTTATGGGCGGATTAATTGGCACGGGATTGGGGATTAGTGGCATTTGGGTCATTAGTAGCTTAACTGCTTTAGACGCAGAAGTTTCCCTACTTGCTATTGCCACAGCCGTGGGTGTTTCCGGAACCATTGGCTTGTTTTTTGGTGTGTTTCCCGCCCGACAAGCGGCTAAACTTGATCCTATTGTTGCCTTGCGTAGTGCTTAAATAGAGAAAATAAAATCCATGAATCAGGAATTAGAAAAAAAAGATATTATTCGCTTAGAACAGATCTCAAAAGTCTATAAAATGGGCGATGTGGAAGTTCAGGCGATCGCTGATGTGAGTTTGACGATTAAATCGGGGGAATATTGCTCAATTATGGGGCCTTCCGGCTCTGGAAAATCCACCGCCATGAATATTATTGGCTGTTTAGACCGTCCCACTACAGGACACTATTATCTAGATGGTACAGATGTGGCTCAGTTGCCCAAACAGGAACTAGCTAGCATTCGCAATCAAAAACTGGGGTTTGTATTTCAGCAATTTCATTTATTAGCCCAATTAACAGCCCTAGAAAATGTGATGTTGCCCATGGTTTATGCTGGAATTAAAGGGCGCGAACGTCAAGAACGAGCAGCAGAAGCCTTAAAGCAAGTGGGTTTAGAAAATCGGATGAAAAATAAACCCAATCAACTCTCTGGGGGACAACAGCAACGGGTGGCGATCGCTAGAGCTATTGTCAATCGTCCCGTTGTCTTGCTTGCAGACGAACCAACGGGTGCATTAGACACTAAAACGACTGAAGAAGTGATGAATATTTTTACCCAACTTAACCGCAATGGCATGACGGTTGTGATGGTTACCCACGAACCGGATGTGGCTCGACTCACCAACCGCGTTATTTGGTTTAGGGATGGTGAAGTGGTTCAGTCTAATTTTAATTTAGAAGAGCTGCACGCAAACATTTAAGGATTTGATCGGTTAACTGGAATTGTTTGAGAACAGAACTGAGGCTAAAGTTACTGTACGGCATAAAAGAAGCCCTATAAGATAAATTAAAACCCGCCTCTAGTCCTTGTTGAGAACGATCGCTGCGGGTTCAGAGATACTCAGATACAACGTCTAGGGGGCACAGTTCAATTAGCCCAAAGCATAGGCTGATTGTAGTCCCCACCAAATTAAAAGGGCAATCCCACCTAACACAACAATAGACGAGAGGGCGATCGCCGCAGGGCTATCAGCTCCTTTGAATTTCATGATGCCGCGATTTAAGTCAGACATGACGATTAGCCTCCATCAGAACAAGGGTAAACGGTTTAACAAACTGACCCAGCCCTAGGGTAACGGTTCCTAGCTTGAGTGTCCATCACCCAATAGGGCGATCGAGTAGGATAGAAAAAGTCAAATCAGGCAGAGACTCCGAATTCATGGGCCAGATTAAAATTCTATTATTGATTGGCGCGATCGCTCTAGGCCTTTTTACTTTCTTAGAAGTTGCCCTACGCGCTCTCTTCGGTTTGGGGAAACCCTTAATTTACAAAGTCGATCCAGAGATTGGCTATTTACTCGCTCCTTCCCAAACTACGCGCCGGTTTGGAAATCGGATTACCATTAATCAATATTCGATGCGCAGTCCTGAGATTAGCGAGCAACCAGAACCGGGTACTCAACGGATATTACTGCTGGGAGATTCCATTGCCAATGGCGGATGGTGGACAGATCAAGAGCAAATTCTCTCGAACCTGATTGGCAATAAACTGAAGGAAGAGAGCAGTAAACCCGTGGAAGTGCTGAATATTTCTGCCAATTCCTGGTGTCCGCGCAATGAGATTGCCTATTTACGGCAATATGGAACATTTGGGGCAGAAGCGATTATTCTGTTAATTAATACTGACGATCTATTTGGCACTGCACCGACTTCCATCCCCGTAGGGCGCGATCGCTTTTATCCTAATCAATATCCTCCCCTCGCTATCGTCGAAGCCTTTACCCGCTTCGTTTTGCCCTATGAGTCTCCCCCAGAAATGGCACAAGTTCGAGCCGAAAAAGGCGATCGCGTGGGCTTTAATTTACAAGCCATTCAGGACATTCACAGCTACGCCCAAGAAAATCAGGCCCAAGTCCTCCTAGCCATGACTCCCCTCAAGCGCGAACTCGGAGAACCCGGCCCTAGAGACTATGAACTCAAAGCCAGGAAACGCCTTTCAGCCCTCACCGAAGAGCAACAAATCCCCTATATTGACTTTTTACCTATTTTTAACGCTCAAGAGAACCTAGATAGCCTTTATCGAGACCACATCCACCTCAATTACCTTAGCAACCAATTAGTTACACAAAGCCTATCGGATCGATTAAAAAGTATGGGGGTAATGGGTAATATCAAGTCCCCTTAATCAACCCTAATTAAGAAGAGAGCAAATCATCCGTAGTGGACTGTTTCACCTAAAATAGGGCTTTGTTTGTAGTAAGCACGAAGAGTGCTTAAAAGCCTAGCTGGAGATTGCTCAAGCCCTCACTACAAACAAAATCTATTGCACCATTTTAGATGAAACGATCCCGTAGGGTGCGTTAGTGGAAGCCTAACGTACCGAGCAATCTAGCAGTAACTTTGCAGTAACATAGACGTGGAGATAGAAGCCGGGTTTCTTAGAACATCGCGGGGGCAAGCCATATGACGATAACTTGGGAAGAATTTATCAAAGAGATCTCTGGCAAGCGCGGGTTATCTCCCGATCAAGAAAAGACTTTACTGGCACGACTTCCAAGCGAAGATCAATGTTTAGCTGAGGAAATAGTAGCGAATGAACTCAACATTACTCTGAAAACAGTTAAGAAGAGAATGAGTAAAGTTCATAAGAAATTCAAAGATGTCTTGGACGATTATGATTGTTTCATCTCTTCAAGTTTAAAGAAAACTATCGTATTGCATGATTTTCTGAAAAAAGAATATCGTCAAAGATGCAGTTCTGTCATTCCAGATCGTTCCACAATTCCGTATTCAGACGAATTTGAAGGACTGATTCAAGAGAAAATTAAAGATTTTTGCGGTCGTGAATTTGTGTTTCAGGAATTCGATCGGTTTATTCAAGATAATCCTGAAGGATATTTCACCGTCGTTGGGAATCAAGGTATGGGAAAAACAGCCCTGGCAGCCAAGTTAGTCTCCGAGCGTCAATATCCCCATTATTTTAATATTTTAAATGACAACAGAAACACTCCAGAATCCTTTCGGAAAAGTATGACAAAGGATTTGATTGAGCGTTATAAACTGATCGATGCATGGGGATACGATTTACAAGGATTGCTAGAAGAAAAAGTCAGGCAAAAACTGCACCCAGGAGAGAAACTCATTTTAGTTATTGATGCCTTGGATGAAGTTAATCAAGAACTAGGTAACAACCTTTTATCTTTACCCATGAGGCTACCAAAGCAGGTTTATATTTTCTTGACTAGGGGACCCTATAATCGAAAAACTAAGCGATTGAATATTGATCCTAGTGTTCCCTATTTTGAGTTGGACTTGAGGGAAGAGGAGTATATGCAGCTCAGTGAGAGGGATATTAAAGCCTATATTCATTTATGGTTGCAAGACCCACAGTATCAGGAGGGTTTGCAGCATTGGATAGAGGAGCGTAACCTTACAACAGAAGATTTTGTGGTGCAGATAGCAGAGAAAAGTGAAAATAATTTTATGTATCTGCACTATCTGTTACCAGCTCTTGCCAACGGCCAATATAAAGATTTGCAGTTAGCCCAGTTACCCAATGGCTTAGAGGACTATTATCAAACCCATTGGGTGTGGATGGGGATGGAGTCGGAAGTAAAGCAGTTGATGGCGATTATTCTCTTTATTTTGAAGGAAGTGGGGACTCCCATTTCCAGTGAAATGATTGCCGAAATTGCCGAGCAAGATCGGGCAGAAGTGGACAGGGTTTTGAGCTGTTGGATGGAATATTTAAAGATGGCTCATCTAGATGGGGAATGTTGCTATCGTATCGATCGTGCCAGTTTCTTGAATTTTTTGCAGAAGAAGACAGCGTTAAAACAAAATCGCCAGCTTTTTCAGGATGTGAATCGACGCATTATTGATTACCTGGAAGAGGGAACTATGATACAAATGACCATCGCCGAGAAACTGGCCGCCAAATCCCCTTCCTTTCAACGGGTGTATCTGGGGAGACTACCCTATCGATATGCCCAGACTGAGCAGTGGGAAAAGTATCGCCAACTGCTAACCAACTTTGAGTTTATCGAAGCGAAGATTAACCATCCAGAATTTGGTGTGCAGGCGCTGATTGAAGATTATGACTTAATCGATGCAGAGGCAGAAAAGGCCAAAGTGCTGAAATTGGTGCAAGGAGCGCTGCGGATGTCTGCCCATGTGTTGCAGGAGGATCGCAGCCAACTGGTGGGGCAACTCCTGGGACGGATGCTGGGATTCAAGCATCCAGAGATTCAACAGTTGCTGGCCCAGGCTAACCAGAGTCAAACCCCTGGTCTGCGTCCTTTGACTCCTAGTTTAAAGCCTCCAGGGGGAGCGCTCGTCTGCATCTTGGAAGGTCATAGCGACTCGGTTAATGCTGTAGCACTAACTCCGGATGGGCAGCGAGCAATTTCTGGTTCAAACGATAAGACCTTGAAAGTGTGGAATCTAAAGACTAGGGAGCTAGAGCAGACTCTCACAGGTCATCAAGGCTCAGTTAGAGCTGTAGCTGTAACTCCGGATGGGGAGCGAGCGATTTCTGGTTCAGATGACGAAACCCTAAAAGTATGGAATCTGAAGATGGGGGAATTAGAGCAGACTCTCACAGGTCATCAAGGCTGGGTTAGTGCTGTAGTCGTAACTCTAGATGGGGAACGAGCGATTTCTGGTTCAGGGTGCACCATAAAGGTATGGGTGCGATTCGTTCAGCCCAAAAGGAAAGGGATAAAAAAAACCAAAACGTAGGGCTGATAGGGGTCACAAGCCCTTATAACTGAGAAATTGTTCTCAATCGGTGAGAGCGTCTGGACTCCACTTCCTATCCAATAAAGGAAG